>JAJCYJ010000072.1 GCA_029262975.1 Saprospiraceae bacterium | reverse complement strand
CCTGGGACAAAGAATAAAATTACTCATGAGTAATAGGATCGATCCGGATAATAACCATTTCACGGATTTCTTTTATGTTCAACGAAACTGTCGCTCCTACAGAGCTCTTTCTAGCTACCCTATAAATCCAGGGTCTCACGACCCTGGCTAAAATGTGCCGCCCCTCCGGGGCTTTTCAGACGTTAAATCCCATATTCATCCTGCTTATACAGTCTTGTAAGGACGGTATATCGTAGACAGGGTCGCTAGACCCTGGGACAAGTCATTATAAATATTAGTCCTGTAAGGACGACACCTTTAATTCAGGTTTGTATGCTCTAATTTTTATGAATCCGATGCCTGACAACCCGGGTTGTAATGTTTTGCCCCTCCGGTGCTATTCAAACTATAACTTCCCAATTTATCCTGCATAAACAGTCCTGTAGGGACGACAGATTGAGTTCAAGTTTGTATGCTCGAGTTTTTAAGAATTTTGGCGTGATGAGGATGAACAGCCATCTTTCGATCCATAGAGGTATACCCCTAAGGAGAAAAATGAATCGATTAATAGATTATTATAACACATCCTATTTGAAAACTATTTTACCCAAAAAGAGTTTCTATAAATACGTGAGATAGTACCCAATCAATATAGTGAGACCTATTCCAAATGGAACTATAATCTGATTCGAGCACTCCGTATATTTTCAAAATTCAACGTACAAATCACCGTGATGCTTACTACATCCTTCTTTTACATCGGCTTATAATGGAACATATCGGGGACATATTATCTTCCGATCTGCTGGATCGCTACGTTTCAGGGAATGTAACGCAGCAGGAGAAAATCAAAGTAGACTTGTTGAGGATTGAGCATAAAGTAATAAGGGACAAGCTGAAGAGTCTTGAGTTAAGCAGGGAGAAAGCAATTCGACAGCCCAAGGAGCATTCATCTGAAAAGCGCAAAGAATGCATTATAAAAAATATCAATAATCAATTAAGTACGCCTACTGAGGACAGGAAGGTTGTGCAACTTCCGTCCTTGTGGTGGAAGTTTGGTGCCGCATTTTTAATTGGAATTTTAGCCAGTTGGATATTCTGGCAACTGCAGGCACGAGAGACTCAAATAATACTTACCGAGCAATCCGAAGAATTTGAAAAATTACTTACAGACTATGAATTACTTTCTGAGCGATATGAATTTATCAACCACTCTGGGACCATACCTGTAGTTCTGAAAGGAACGGTCACTGCATCGGAAAGCAAGGTGATTATTTATTGGAATAATGAAATTGAAAAATCATTATTGAGAGTAGTAGAACTTCCGTCCATATCGGCAAATCAGACGTTTCAATTATGGGCAGACATAAATGATCAAATGCACAATCTTGGCACCTTCAATGCGAGTGAAGCAATCATCGATGCCATTCCTATTAATTATCTCCCTAATGCTCATTCATTGAATATTACAATTGAACCCAAGGGAGGCAGCAAGCAACCAAATTTATCTACTGTAATTGCTACTCAAAGTCTATAAAATAATAGTTAAAAATTGAGGGTTCGGAGAAATATCCTGATTTAGTCAATTATCTAAAATCTATTCAGTCTCAGACTTAATACATTCATCTATCCAGCTTAAATATGACTCGTGACCATCAGAAATTTCGGTAGCCATAATTTGAGGGATATCATACGGATGCATTTCAACTACAGTCTTTTCAATTTGTGAAAAAAGATCTTTTTTGGATTTCAATATGATCCGCCATTCCTTATCATGATGCAATTGACCTTTCCATTGGTATATACTTTCTATCGGACCATTAACCTGGGCACAAGCCGCTAATTTGTCATTGATTAAACGAAGGGATATCTTTTGAGCACATTGCTTATCAGGAGTTGTAATAAATATTATAATATAATTTCCCATAGGTGAATTGGATACAATTTTTACGTTTTTCATAAAACAGAAATTACAATATAACCCCTAACTTCCAGTATTCCATCAATTAACTTAACTCTAACTTATAATTTTCTCCTTCTTCAGTGGCTACAGCTCTATCACCTTTTCTAAAATTCTCTATTCTTTTTACATTTTATATAAATTTAATTTCCAAAAAAAAGTTTGTTTTTTATCATCCGCACCAGGGTCCAGGTTTTACTATCATCGTTATGTAGCAGTTTTATCATTTTATCATACAATAAGGTTTTTAGCCAATATGGTTTATTTAATAAAGTATCTATGGTCTACCTCAGAAAATACTTTTGTCCTTTTTTGCTTGACCCAAAAAAGAACGAAACCTGCCTGCCCTTGCGGGCACCGCAGGCAGGAAAGGGCACTTTCCATAATGTTTCTCCTCCTTCGTCGGACCACATGCAAAACACTAAAATCGGTCCAAGGTTTCCCGATTTCTTAACGTGTCTCACATGTTGAAACGTACGGAAAGAAGTGTACATCGATTATATAAAATATATTTTTTCCTAAATTTTGTTTCTGTTTAATTCCTTTTCAGCCTAAGAAGTGAAATATAAATATTGAAAAACCCTCTATAAGAGGTGAATAGTCTACAATAATTCATTTATTAGAATTGTTTCCATGTGCGAAGCACCTCTGCCTTCGTCATCGTCAAAAACTACCCATTTAATAAAAGGATGATATTCATTGATTCATTCTATCGACGCCTCGGTCTTGAATATTTGTAACCAAGCGGTAAATCGCATCATTAGCAATCGTACAATAACTTCAGATGCCTATATTTTGACTATTTCACATATTCTGACAACTAAAATCGCCAAATTTCGAAATACACCCAACGAATACTTCCTCATGCCGAATAAAAATTCATAAACCTTCGAAAATCAGGCTTGTCAACCCGAAATTCATATCATTAATTTGGTTCTATATATATTTGACAAAACCACTGGTCAATTGATAGGGGTGTTAGCGCAACACGAATACATATGAAACATTCAGGATACTCAGGTACGCCATTAGTTAAAAAGTTAGGTATAAAGCCAGGTTTTAAAGTATGTACTATTAATGCCCCACCCGACTACCTTGAGTCAATAAGCCCTGTACCGGAAAATGTTAAAGTATTAACTGGTCTCGAGGAAGGCAGTGACATCGTCCATGTATTTGTTCATAATATGGAAACCTTGTCGGCAATCTATCCGGATCTTGTTTCAGCAATTCATAAAAATGGAATGATATGGATCTCATGGCCTAAAGGAGCATCCAAAGTCACAACCGATCTTAACAGAGATATTATAAGGGAATATGTTCTTGATCAAGGATAAGTCGACGTGAAGGTTGCATCCTATAACACCATATATAGTGGACTAAAATTTGTCTATAGAACAAAAGACCGCTAACTAGGAAAATTAATTTAGACAAATGACTATCAGTCCCAAATTATAATTCTTCATATTTTGACAGCAGTCAATATATTTAAAAAGACTAATTTTTAGAATGACCCAAAACCTTTACAATACAGGGAAATTATCTTTTCTCATTTTGATTTTTACGAATATCTGGTGCATCAATACTCAGGCTCAGACCAATATCGACTCACTTTTTGATTCTGTAAACACTCATAATCTGAACCATCAAGAAGCACTAAATCTTAATGATGGTATACGTGGAATTTTTTATAGCAATCCTATTCAATCTCTTCAATATGCAAAAAAACTGGATAGCCTGATTGAAAAGACAACATGGACTGATATAAAAGCCGAAACAAAAAACTCCCTCGGGCTTGCCTACTATGTAAATGAAAAATATGATGAAGCAATTACAAACCTTCTTTTGGCACTCAGGAGATATGAATATATTAATGACGAACCTAAAATAGCCGAAGTATTGAATAATCTGGCGAGTGTATACCAGGTAAGAAAAGAAATAGAAACCTCCATCCAATATTTTAAAAGATCCTTAGAATTATTTGAAAAACTTAATGACACCCTCTGGATTGCAAGTGTGAGTGGCAACCTGGGAGGACATCTGATGGAATATGATCTCTTGGAAGAAGCCGATGTTCAGCTATCCAAAGCAAATAAATTATTCCGCACACTAAATCATAATATCTACCTGGGGTTTACACAACTCAACCAGGGAAGTTTAAAGGTTAAACAAGGAAAACAAAATGAAGCCATAACTTTTTTTAATTCATGCTTAAGCAATGTACCTTATGATGTCAATCCACTCATCCATGCAGTAGCTTTTACAGGACTTGGGCAGGCTTTTCTTGACCAAGGCAATATGTCCGAAGCAAAAACAAACCTTTTAAAAGGATATGCAATTTCCAAAAAAATCAAGCACAAAGAGCAACGAAAGTCAGCAACAGAATTACTATCCCGATTTTATGAAGCAGAGCGTGATTATAAAAGTGCTCTTTTATATCAGAGAGAATGGAGCACCCTCCAGGATTCCATCTTATCTGCAGATCAAGATGAACGTCTGATAAATGCATTGAAAGCCTATGAAACCGAAAAAAAAGAACAAGAAATCTCATTGCTATCCGCAGAAAATGAAATCAAAGATCTTCGTATAAAAAACTCAAATCGAAATTTGATTTTATCGCTTCTTACGCTATTGGCCATCAGCATTGCAGCATTTCAATTTTACAGAAGCCGAACAAAAACAAGAAAGTTAAACGCAGAACTTCAAGGCCAAAAAGAGACCATATCAAAAGCTTTGGTTGAAAAAGATATTCTATTAAGAGAAATTCATCATCGGGTAAAAAACAATCTGCAGGTTATCTCCTCTCTTTTAGGGATTCAGTCAAGAAAGGTAAAAGATGATTCTGCATTCGAAGCGCTTCAGGAAAGTCGTCGAAGAGTACAATCTATGTCCTTAATACATCAGGACCTATATAAGAAAGAAAACCTCACAGGTATTGAAATCAAAGGATACTTTCAAAAACTAGTGAGCGGTCTTTTTGAAACCTATAATATCTCTGACAAACAGATTACAATAGAGGCAGATATCGATGACCTGGTACTTGACGTAGATACTGTAATACCCTTAGGACTAGTGATTAATGAATTGATCAGTAATGCTTTGAAATACGCATTCCCTAATAAACAAGGAAACATAAATGTATCCCTAAAAGAAATGGATAATGAACTGCACTTATCAGTCAAAGATGACGGCATTGGCATCAAATCCCCAGATGAAGTGCTGACAAGTGATTCTTACGGTTACGATTTGATCAATTCACTAGTGGATAAACTGGACGGCGAACTTTCAATTCTATGTGACGTGGGAACCCAGGTAAAAGCCATATTTAAAGACTATAAAAAAGCAGCATAGTGGATAGAGGAGCGCTTAAAATTCTAATTGTAGAGGATGATCCTATTATTGCAACTGATATTAAATCACTGCTGAAACACGAAGGATTCGGTGTGGTTGGGGTAGCTAAAAATGCTTTGCGAGCCCTGGATCTGCTTCATTCTGCCAAACCAAATTTTGCCATACTGGATGTACATCTGGGCAAAGGTCAATCAGGGATAGATATCGCTGAAATCATACATGACAAATATCATATACCCTACATTTTTCTGACATCTTTTTCAGACAATGAAACTTTAGCTGCTGCACAGGAGCAAAGCCCGTATGGATATCTTGTCAAACCATTTCAGGATCGAACGCTTATTACCACGATCGCAACAGCCTGGTTAAATTATAAGAAGACCCTCAAATCTGACGAACCCGACTTTACCGCTCATAACGTGGCCTTAACTGAGCAAGAACAAGTGATTTGTACTCATTTATATCGCGGTGAATCTTACAAGCAAATATGCGCAGCAAGGTATATTTCAATGAATACCTTGAAGTATCATGTCAAAAATATATACAGCAAATTTAAGGTAGCCGGAAGAGCAGAGTTGACCGCACTTTTAAATACAAATAGATAAGGAATATTCGTTTATGTGCATCATAACCAACCTACACAAAAGTGTGGGAAGAGGTTAAGATTTCACCCTGATCTTTGGGATAAAGAAATAAACGTAATTACACCTTCAGGTACAAGGCGTAACAAGGAAATTACAAAAATGGGGTGTAATTAGAAATAAACAAAACTACCATGAAAAGAAAAGAATTTCTAAAAAGTACTATCGCAGTAGGTCTATTCGGACCGGTACTTGCCAGACAAAAGTCAAATACGGCACAGATGAAGTCTGATATCATGTCACCTAAAATCGTAAGATCTAATGAGGGACATACGATAAATGTGATCGGTGATATTCAGACCTTCAAATTAACCGGAAAAGATACCAACGGACAATTCACCCTGATCGAAGAACATAATGAACCGGGTACAGCAATACCCATGCATGTCCACGAGCATGAGGATGAAGTGTTTAAGGTCATCGAAGGTCAAATGGAATTGAAAGTTGGAGATATTACAACCATATTGAATGCCGGTGACATAGGATTTGGTCCGAGAGGCGTACCACATGCATGGAAGATTGTAGGAACCCAAAAAGCGAAGGTCATACTAAGTGTCTTCCCCTCTGGCATAGAACATATGTTTGAAGAGTTAGGTCAACTACCTGCAGGGCCTCCGGATTTCCCAAAGGTTGCTGGAATTTGCGGGAAGTACGGAATCAAGTTTGTGTGATACGCTGCTGAGCATAAAATTGTATTTCTTTTGACATAGTGCTTCTTATAATTCATAAAAGGCAGATTGTTAAATTGAAATTTTTTCAAATAATTGTAATTACAATTTAGCACGAATTAGCTCAATCAATACGCTGTAGAATCTTAATAAGAAAGAGAATACTCATAAGCCCTTGGGTGAATAATATTATAGACAACTTCCTTGTTCGAAAAGGTGACAGGCTATTACACAAACTCGCCAAGATTCATTTTAACTTTTGAATGAATACGCATGAAATTAATTTGGAAAAAAGAAGAAACTGAAAATGAAATAGATGAAAGTTTGCGTCACTTTCACATACTGCAATTCAATCAAATGCAGATAATTGAAGAAAAGATCAGAAAACATATCCAGGATCAGTCACTTTCATATCCTATATTAAAACTGAAGAAATTATGATACCTGTCATCTCTAAACGCGAAGCTCAAATACTCCGATTAATTGCTCATGAATTTACTACTAAGGAAATTGCTGCCAATCTTTTTGTAAAACCAAATTAAGTATTTTTTTGGGCTCTATCCTCTTTAGAGTGGGTAGACCAAAATTTATAATAACTCTTGGCTTACGTTCATTTTTTTTCATTCACAAAATGAAGGAGTGTTCTTCAACATAGTTGAAGTCAGAGTGCCAGAGCACTCTGAAGCTACTAAACCCGAAAGGGAGACGAGCAATACTTGGAATTCCCTAATAAATTTAGCTACTAGCCTCTTCGAGGTTCGCTAAGCCAGATACCATGTATCGGCATCTACTTTGGCAAATGCCAAATTATGCGGCGCTAATGCTTTCCTAGCGCTTCTATTAATCCTGCATATCCTCTGCGTTTTCTCAGAATTCAATTGAAATCAAAGAAATGTTATAAAAGGATGAGTCATTCGAATCCACCTTGAAAGATTTCAAGCCCATTTATTCTTGAAGTTTCAATGTTTTAGCTATTCATACATCATGAGACCTGCAAAGTTCCTACCCTGACTTAAACTTCATTGACTTTTAATGCGTTACTTCTCTATTCAATAGTAAATATCAGTATGAAGTTTTTATATCTCCTTTTAATTAGTCTTATCAATTTTAGCCTATTCAGCCAGACTGATCTTGAAAAAATAAACAAAGAAGTAAGTCAGACAAGTGTGAGAGCACATATCGAATTTCTTGCTTCAGATGCCTTAAGGGGTCGAAATACAGGAAGCCAGGGACTCGAAGCCGCAGCAGCTTATCTCTCATCTCAATTCAGATCGTCAGGAATAGAAGAGATCAATGGATCTTATTTACAACAAGTGCCATTCAGCACATTTACACCTCCCGATTCATCTTCCCTGATTATTGGTGATTTGCCCTTAAAATTTGGAGTGGACTATATCGCGATTAATGGACGCAAGGAATTAATGACAGCGACTACGGTCGATATTGGATATGGTAATAAAGAAGACATCGATAATGCTGATTTAAGATT
>JAJCYJ010000071.1 GCA_029262975.1 Saprospiraceae bacterium | reverse complement strand
TCTGAAGTCACCATTAGCTTCTTGTATTCTTATCCTTAGAAGAGAATCAGGTACTTTGGAGTTTATTTTTAAAAGCTCGCCTGTCAAAAGTGTTTCACATTCAGCATCAAGACTAATATTATAGTCCGTGCATGACAAGGTGACGTCAAAGCATGCCATGGCGTTCACACAATCTGCAGCGGGCAATCCATTTTTAAAGCCCATAGCTGTGGCTGGACATACTACAAATCCATTACTTATATCTTCAGCTGTAAGCACTTTACAGCCGCTACCGGTAAGTGTATACGTCCCACTACCAGTATATACATTTACCCCACTTCCGGCCATAACGCCAAAAGGGAGTAATTCAACTGCAGAAGCTATCTTAACGGCCTCTTTAATAATCATTACATTGTTCAGTGTGTCTTCTGCACAGAGATTAGTGGCAGTAAACTCAAAACAGATACTGTCACCTTCCATTGGATCAACAGGCTGTTCTAATATTGACCAGTCTAATTCCAGGACCTGAACACCATCTACTGCCGTCCCCTTCGTCCAGTTTACTATTTTATCACTTTTTACAGGATAATCGTCATATATATCCATTCCTGTGGCTAGGTTAATGCATCCTATCGATACAACCATTGTTAGCCATACGTGCGACTGATATAAATGACGGAAATTGATTAATTGACAAATTCGCTTCCTCATTTGATCCTTAGTTTTTGCCGGTAACCCGGTGTAGCTTTATTTGAATTGTTAACCTGTATCCTCTCTGGTAAGTCTATTACAGAGGGCCTGTTGAAAGAGAGTTCTTTCAATGAGTCTTGTAGTTTCCAAACTTAGAGAATGCTCAAATATCTAGTTCGTCTTTTCAGACAATCTAAATATCATGATGCGATACAATTAGGTCTATTTATCGCAGGTAAGTAGGGCAAAGATAAACAGATCAGTCATATTACCGAAATAATTAATATATTTTTTCTTGTATATGTGCTCTTTACACTTAACATACATTCTATATATGTATATAACATGCTGTTTTTCAGGTTATTATGAAAAATAAGATTTCTGCTAATTACACCATAAAATCTTGAATATTTTAATACTAGATAGATATAAACCTATTCTTTCTGAATCAGGCTGACTTCATATTAGTATATGAATAATGTATGTTTACCGTTCAGAAGTTAGAGCTTATCACAATTAAGAAAGCTATAACACCATGGCTTTCCTATATTTGCGCCATTAAATCATAAAGTATATCCTGTGGTTCTATTATTATTCCTAATTCTCGCCATTATTTTGACTTCGTTGAGCCTTTATATGCTCTTTCCAAAACTCGATCTTCCATCATGGAAAGGAGCAGTTCCGGTGCTTAACTATATGGAGATCTCCGAAAAAGTAGGTCGGTCCCGTTGGTATGGCCTTTTATCGCTCGTGCCTATTCTCAATATTTTTATTGTGACAGGTTTGAGTGTTGCACTAATAAGAAGTTTCGATAAGTTTTCCCTATCTGAAGCAGCACTTGCAGTAATTTATGCTCCTATTAGTTTTTTCCGTCTCGCAAAAGATGAAAAAGCCAAATTCACCGGACCAATACTGACAAGAGAGTCGGAATATCAAAAACAAATAAATGAGGCGCGCAAAGCAAAACAAGACCGCAAGCTTAAAAAGTTAGTTAATAATAATCCATATCACAAATCCGCTATCAGAGAATGGTTCGAGTCCATTGTATTTGCCGTTTTCGCGGCAGCGTTTATAAGAATGTTCTTTATAGAAGCTTACGTCATTCCTACCCCATCGATGGAAGGATCTCTTTTGGTAGGAGACTATCTTTTCGTAAGTAAAGCCAGTTATGGCATAAGGACGCCACAAACTGTTGCAATGATCCCACTTTTGCATAACCGTATTCCAATCATTGGAAACGAATCTTACTTCGAAAAACCATCACTCCCCTATTTCAGGTTAAAAGCATTGTCCGAGGTAAAAAGAAATGACCCTATTGTTTTTAACTGGCCCGTGGGTGACAGCGTTTATATAACTTCTTCACGATCATATTCTCTGGATCAGATCAGACAAAATCCAGGATGGTTAAATCAGGATCCGGAATTAAAGAGTCTACATGCTCAAAATAAATACGTTACCCGTCCAATGGATAAGAAGGATCACTATGTAAAACGGGCTGTGGGTATAGCAGGAGATACTTTACAAATTATTAATAGGGAAATTTTTATCAATGGAGTTCTTAGCGAAGCTCCTGAAAAAGCACAGTATGCTTATTTGCTTGCTGGTAACTTATCTGCAATAAACCCTAAAAAACTTGTTGAATGGGGCATTGAAGATGACGATCGATGCAATTGCAATGGAAGATTGGGATATGCATTAGACGACGGACAAGTCGCCAAATTAAGAGCTGCTGCTCCGCAGATTTCAATTATTAATTGTGAATTTGGCAAACAACCCAATAAAACATTTCCTCAGGATCCTGCTCATTTTCCTGATTGGACGGTTGATAATTATGGACCCATTTATATACCTAAAAAAGGTAGCTCTATTAACCTGACAGACGGAAATTTTGCCATATATGAGAAGTTAATTAAAGATTATGAACACAATGACCTGGAAAGGAAGGACGGTGCTTTCTATTTAAACGGTGCTGAGACCAGCACTTATACATTCAAGCAAGATTACTATTGGGCCATGGGAGACAACAGGCATAACTCCGAAGATTCCCGGATGTGGGGATTTGTCCCTCATGATCATATGGTAGGCAAGCCCCTGGTTATTTGGTTTAGCAGTAAAAATGGTATTAGATGGAATCGTATCTTTAAATCAGCCAGCAAAATTTAATGAAATACGCAAGTATCTGCATATTCTCGACTATTCTAATGTTCTTGCACACCTCGTATATTTTTAGTCAATTACCAAAAACTAACATTTATACACTTGATCTTCAGTCGAATGAGAAAAAAGTATTACTCAGGAATCTTCAATATATCAGTGATTTTAATGCCGAAGGATATAATAATCAGCCGCATTTCATAAATAAAGACGAGTTATTAATCACGTCCAGTTATAAGAGTTCAGGACTCACCGATATTTGGCATTTAAATATTCCTGAAGAAAAGGTCACTCGGATTACATCGACTGTCGAAAGTGAATATTCTCCAATGCTTATGCCGGATGGCATCAATTTTTCAATCATCTTACAACAGTTACCAGTCGACAGTATTATACCTCAGGTGCTATGGTCCTATCCTCTGGACAGGACCACATCGGGTGAATTGCTGATACATGGTATAGACAACATTGGTTACCATATATGGGTCTCGTCATCTAAAGTCGCTTTGTACCTGGTTGGAGAACCTTCAGAGTTGGTCCTTTATGATATTAATAATAAGTCAACTACCCATATAGCATACGATGCAGGGCGATGTCTGAAAGTGGACCAGAGCAGTAATTTATATTATATACAAAAGTCAGGAAGTCAAAGTACAATCAGAAGTTACGACATATATCTAGGCAGATCACGTCGAATAGCTCCAGCCTTGAAAGATCAGCAGGATTTTGATGTTTTGCCAAATGGGCACCTAATCTCCGCCGATGGCCCGCGATTGATGACTTTTACACCATTTCTTGACAGTACCTGGCGACCAAATTTAGATTTCAGCTCAGCTGGGATAAGCAAAATAAGCAGGATATCCTCTTCCGTAGGTAGAGTCGCCATCGTTACTGTGGATTAGCCTTGAGATTTGTAATGGATAGTACCTCTTGAGAATTAATTCTAATCTAATATGCTATGTCTTGCCTCAATGCGTTAACTCTATCATGCTCTTACGTCATATAATATCCAGGATCAGATTACCCAGACGAATACCAAGTTGTTTGATTCTTTTTTTCCTGTTTAATATTTCTATGAGTTCAGCTCAAGGAAATGAAAGTTACATTATGGCCTTCAAATTGGACCATGATCCGGAGATATCATCTATTGTGGGTCTGGAGGGGGTTGTCAAAATGGAACCGATTTTCAAAGATTTGAATATTTGGAAAATCACTTTTGTTAAGTCAGCTAAAAAGACTCAATTGATTGACGGGTTTCGCTCATCAAAAAACGTAAGATATATTCATGAAGATATTATAGTCTATAATCGATATATACCTAATGATCCTGATTTTTCTGCACAATGGAGTCTTGAACATATCGGGATGCGAGATGTGTGGGAGATTACGACAGGCGGTCAAAATCCCGGAGGTCATGATATCGTCGTAGGTATCCTGGATGATGGTTACCAAATAAATCACCCTGAAATGACCAATCAAATTTGGGTTAATCAGGGCGAAATTGAGGATAATGGAATTGATGATGATGGCAATGGATTTATTGACGATGTTTTTGGATGGAATGCCAGAGCTTCTAACGATAACCACGAAGTCTTTAATCATGGCACGAGTGTCATAGGAATAGTTGGAGCCGTTGGGGATAATGCAAATACTATGGCCGGAATTAATTGGGATGTGAAATTAATGTTAACCAGTAGTGGGCGTGCAGATGGCTATATATTGTCTGATATTGTAAGGTCATATCAATATATATATGAACAGCGTAAGTTATACAATGAATCAGGAGGAGCCAATGGAGCTTATGTCGTTACTACCAATTATAGCGGAGGAGCACCAGATAGGTTTCCAGATTTTTTTCCTTCATGGTGCGAAGTTTATGATGCACTAGGAAGTGTCGGTATCCTCAATATTGGTTCAACGGCCAATAGTGATACGGACGTTGAGACAGCTGGAGATCTTCCCAGTACTTGCCCTTCTGACTTCCTGATAATTGCAACAAATACAGGACGGGTCGATCAAAAAGTTCAGAATGCAGGCTATGGTAGTATCAGTGTAGATCTGGGAGCACCAGGTGATGATATATTTACATTGGCGATAAATAATGCTGTGGATCCCACATTCTTTGGCACCTCAGCTTCAGCCCCACATATAGCGGGTGTAGTCTCATTGATGTATACATTGCTTTGTGAGGATGCATATAATAGCTCGCTGTCAAATCCTGCAGAAATGGCTCTAATCATGAAGAGCGCAATCCTTGATCATGTCACTCCGTCCGCTTCATTGACTGGTATAACAGTAACAGGGGGGGTCTTAAATGCACTTGCAAGTATCACGGCCATCGACGAAACACTCGGAGACTGTTGTACAGTAAATATTTCGGATATCGTGACGACTGCTGAAAGTTGCGCCAATGCTGACGATGGTATTCTAGAAATAACTGCAGAGGGGGAAGACTTGACAGGCAAATTAGTATATATACTCTCAGGTGTTGGAGTGATGGCTGAAAATGCCTTGGGCAACTTTAACCGGCTACCTGCACAAACCTATGAGCTACAGGTTAATGACGACTTAAATTTACAGTGTTTTTCTGACACAACAGTGGTCATAGAAGAACGACTCGACAGTTGTCCTTTTGGCGAATTTGCGATTAAAGGTCTTCGAAATGATATTGAGGGTGGTCGATTATTTATTGATTATGATTTAGACGAACAAAAAGACATCCAGGTCCAAATACATGACAGCGCCGGCAGACTTTTATATAGTCAATTAATTACTCCGTCTTTGAGTGAAATAAGGACTCATGAAATACGTACAACTGATTATCCTTCCGGTATATATCATGCCAGTATACTGGCGAATGGTCAGAGAGAAGTATCTTCTTTTATTGTAGTTCACTAACTTTTCTAAAATAAACTCGTATTTCAAGGTGGGATTTCACTCATAGCTATGTTATTATTGGTGAATAAGTCTTACTTTTGCCGCCTTGAAAATGGAAATGTTCATTTTCCCAAGACATTTGACCGTTACATAGGAAGAGAAGCAATGCGGAATTTAATGCGTATTGATATTTTGAAAAATGTAGCTTGAGAAAGTGCTATCCGAAATGAACCATCTTATAATGATAGGAAGGTGGCATAATTAAAATAGGCTGCGTAGCTCAACTGGATAGAGTACCTGACTACGAATCAGGCGGTTGCAGGTTCGAATCCTGCCGCGGTCACTTGAGGAAATAAAGAATAAAAAGAGAAAAGAAATGTCAAAAATCTGTCAACTAACAGGAAAGAGACCTATTGCAGGAAATAATGTATCTCACTCTAACAGGAGAACCAAAAGAAGATTTGAACCGAATCTTCAAAAGAAGAAATATTATATTCCTGAAATCAATAAGTGGGTTACAATCAAATTGAGTACTTCTGCCATGCGAAATATAAATAAGCTTGGTGTTTATGAATACATCAAACAGTGCGAGGCAAAAGGCTTAAGTACTGGAATTAATTTATCAGAAAAGTAATATTTTTGCATTATGGCAAAGAAATCAAAAGGCAGTAGAAATCAGGTTATTCTTGAATGCACAGAGCATAAGAACAGCGGTATGTCGGGCACGTCAAGGTACGTAACTGAAAAAAATCGAAAAAATACTCCGGATAGATTGGAACTTAAAAAGTTTAATCCGATTTTAAAGAAGTATACAGTTCACAAAGAGATCAAGTAATCCTATTATAGAAGGGGTTAATTTTAAAATAATTTAAAGTCGATAAACATGGCTAAAATATCAAAAAACGCCCGTGTCGCCCAAAGAGCAGCTAACGCAGGATCAGGAAGAGACTTTGTAAAAGTTGTGACCAGTGTTAAAAATCCGGAAAGCGGAAAATACTCTTATAAAGAGGTTATGATCCACAAGGATAAGGTCAAAGAATTTTTAGCTGCTAACAAGTAATAGAAAATCAGAGAGATTTTATTTGAGAAGGGCTTTCCTTTAAAACAGGGGAAAGCCTTTTTTGTATTAATACCCAGACATGAGTTTTTTCAAAAAATTCTTTACAAAGAAGAAGGAGGAGGACCTAAGTGAAGGCCTTCAAAAGACCAAAGAGGGAATTTTTGGAAAGATATCGAAGGCCGTTGCAGGAAAGTCAACGGTAGACATATCTTTTCTGGATGAACTGGAAGGGATTCTAATCCAATCTGATGTTGGTCTCGATACTACTATTAAGATAATAGATCGACTGGAAAAAAAAGTTGCAGAAGATAAATATCTGAATACCAACGAATTAAACTCGATTCTAAAAAAGGTGATCACAGACCTGCTTTCGGAAAATAATACTGAGAATCTTCAAGATTTTGAATTTGATACTAATAATCACCCTCATGTTGTCCTGGTCGTTGGTGTAAATGGAACCGGTAAGACAACGACAGTTGGAAAGTTGGCCTACCAGTTTACTCAAAGAGAACATAAAGTAGTATTGGGGGCGGCTGATACCTTTAGAGCAGCGGCAGTAGATCAATTAAAAATCTGGTCCGAGCGTGCCAGTTGTGACTTCTATGACAAAGGCATGAATTCGGATCCAGCTGCAGTCGCTTATGAGACTACGCAACATGCCATCAATACCGATGCGGATCTTGTCCTGATAGATACTGCAGGAAGACTTCATACCAAGTCTTACTTAATGAAGGAATTAACAAAGATCAAAAATTCTATCAGTAAAAAACTCCCCGGAGCACCACATGAAGTTATGTTGGTACTCGATGCCACGACTGGCCAAAATGCAATCGAACAAGCCAAGCAATTCACAGAAGCAACAGAAGTGACCTGTCTCGCACTCACCAAATTAGATGGAAGTGCCAAAGGTGGTGTTGTCATCGGTATATCAGACCAGTTCAAAATACCCATCAAATATATAGGTGTAGGTGAAGGCATCGATCATCTACAAGTCTTTAATAAAGAAGCATTTGTAGAAAGTCTCTTTGGGAATTCAAAACTGTAGTGCTACTGGGTAAGATCAATTATTGAAAGATGACACGAAGTCAGTATTATATAAGCCTTTCATTAATACTCATTCTTGCATTGTCATTTTCAAGTAATCCACCACAAGGCAGAACTGGTGGACCCGGTGAACAAACCTGTGCAGCCATAGGCTGTCATAGCGGTGTCAATGTCACTATAGGCGGACATGTGGAATTGTTCGGACTACCTGATCAAATCATTCCCGATTCCACTTACCGCCTCAGCTTTAATTTAATAATAGATAGAGGGGTACCACTTAGAGGTGGTTTTCAAATGACCGCTTTAACGTCGGATGAAAAAAATGTCGGTGGTTTTATTAATCCTGGTGAAAGCTCAACTATTTCAGAAAGTAATGGAAGGCATTATTTTGAACATGATCCTGCTAAGAGGTTTGATGGTGCAGATACCTTGAGCTACCCATTCGACTGGTCGATAGATAGCCAATTCGAAACAGATAGCATTATGTTTTATGCCGCTGCCAACTTTGCCAATGGAGATGGAGGGTCATCTGGCGATAGGATTGTCACCTGGGCGGATACTTTTTACACCCATTCAAATGGATTTAATCTCACCTCCACTGTGATAGAAGCCTCGTGCCCAGATGTTTCAGATGGAAGTATTTCCATTTCCGTGAGCGGAGGTACTCCACCCTTCAACTATCAGTGGTCAACTGGAGATTCTACTGAACAGATTGGAGGATTGCAAGCAGGAACATATTCGGTAACTGTAACAGACCAAAATCTAATATCAGATAGCCTGACTACCATTCTCACGATACGCAATGACACGATGAGTCCCGTATTTAATTGTCTCCGGGATACTCTGATTATTTCATCCTGTGCCCCTTTTAGTTATCCCCGTCCCTCTGCTATAGATAATTGCGGCGTAACGGAAGTGACCAGAATTTCAGGCCAGGGACCTAATACTTCTTTTTCGCCAGGAATACATCCTGAAATATATGAAGCCATCGACCTCGCAGGAAATAAGTCCCAATGCACGATTTTTATAAAAAATATAAATGTTATTCAAGCTGATTT
This sequence comes from Saprospiraceae bacterium, assembly GCA_029262975.1. Classification (GTDB taxonomy): domain Bacteria; phylum Bacteroidota; class Bacteroidia; order Chitinophagales; family Saprospiraceae; genus JAJRXG01. The sequence goes on along the minus strand of JAJCYJ010000071.1, from coordinate 6,884 downwards.
TACCATTCAACATTTAGCCTGCTTTAAAGACTCAACCGGTTCAGTAAGTATTACTATATCTGGTGATAATGGTCCCTACGACATCAGGGTTATATCAGACAATAGTGATCTGGAGGCGCTACCAGAAGGAATGCATACAATTTTAATCACCGATAATTCAGGTTGCGAACTTGAAGAGATTATTGAAATAAAGAGACCTGACAGTTTATCGCTCACCATTACTAAAATAGGACAGCCTCTTAGTACAGATAGCGGAGACGGATCGATTGAAGTTCAGTTAAATGGGGGTTCTCCACCCTATTCATATCTATGGAAAACAGAGGATGAGGATTTTTCTGAAGATCAAAATTTAAGACTTTTATTCCCCGGGAAATACGTCTTGACGGCAATGGACACCAGGGGTTGCAGCATACAAAGTGATACGATTATACTGGACGCCATTACGTCAATAATTAATCCCGAAGTTTCTCAGGCGATCAGGATAGCGCCTAATCCGGTGGATCACCAACTTCGCATATCTTTTACTGACCTTTCTATGATAAAGAGTATGCGTATAATAGATCTCAAAGGAAGACGTAGAAATCATTGGTTTGGCAACTCGAAAATCCTGAATATTAGCCATTTGGAAGAAGGACAATTCTTGTTAGTAATTGAACTCGAAGATGGAAGACATGGACTTCAGAGTTTTATTAAGATATGACAGCCTTGCTAGTCGTTAATTATGCGTTAATTCGTTGCAAGGAGATAACTTTGATGCCACTATATCGTCTAAATGAAAAATATCATATGAAGATTTTCTTTGTCATCCTGATGATGAGTTACTCAATTCTGGGGTCCACCCAGGATGCCAGTGAAATAGTTCGCTTTGATCAGACGACGTTAGATCTCGGTGTAGTGAAGAAAGGATCGAAAGAAAGTGGGCAATTTGTATTTACCAATATTAGCAAAGACGATATAACCATAGATATTGTATCTACTTGTGAATGCACCCAGGCTAAATGGACAACGGCAAGTATTAAACCTGGTAAAAAAGGAAAAATTGAATTTGTCTTTGACACTACGAAGAAAGATGAAGAAGAACCAGTAGACATTGATATCTACTTTCTTAATACCAATCCTAAAACTGGCAATCCATATAGTGCCTATGTGCAATATACGTTCAGGTTCCAACGATAATTCAGAAAAACACGGACTTACCACCTAAATATTCTGTCTAAATAAATATTACACATTTTTTTATATAATATATGTATTAAGATCATATAGATTTTACCTTTGTGCAGGTATTTATGAAGAATAACAGATACCAGACTTTAGGAGAATTTATAATTCAAAATCAGGAAGATTTCCAGTACTCTACAGGAGAACTTTCCAGATTGATCAATTCCATTCGCCTGGCTGCCAAAACGGTCAATCACGAGGTCAACAAAGCCGGCTTGGTTGATATTATAGGCGCCGTAGGAACCATAAATCAGCATGGCGAAAATCAACAAAAACTGGATGTATACGCCAACGAAATATTTATAAGGACACTTCGAAATCGGCAAATAGTCTGTGGAATCGCTTCAGAAGAAAATGATGACTATATCAGTGTCGAGGGGTCTGATGGCCAGCATAATAGCAAGTATGTTGTCTTAATAGATCCATTAGACGGAAGCAGTAATATCGATGTGAATGTCTCAGTGGGCACTATTTTTTCAATTTATCGGCGACTTTCACCAGAAGGGACACCTGTTCAACTTAAGGATTTTCTGCAAGCCGGAAGGAATCAGGTCGCTGCAGGATATATCATATATGGCACCTCTACAATGCTCGTCTATACCACCGGACATGGAGTTAATGGATTCACTTTAAATCCAGCAATTGGTACATTTTATCTGTCGCATCCAAGTATGACCATTCCATCCGAGGGAAATATATATTCGATCAATGAAGGAAACTATGTACACTTCCCTCAGGGTGTAAAAAATTATATAAAATATTGTCAGCGCGAAGAAGAAGATCGCCCATATACTTCTCGTTATATCGGATCTCTTGTGTCAGATGTTCATCGGAATATTTTAAAAGGAGGAATTTACATATACCCCCAGACTGCAAAAGCTCCCAATGGAAAACTCAGATTACTTTATGAATGTAATCCAATGGCTATGATCGTAGAACAAGCGCAAGGACTGGCAAGTGACGGTTATAATCCCATTCTAGATCTGGAACCTACGGAATTACACCAGCGGGTACCTTTCTTTTGTGGTAGCGAAAGTATGGTCAGGAAGGCAGAAGAATTTATGAAAAATTAAAACGAAATATTTCTTAATTACTATTCATGCAACATTCTAATATTAAAAAGAACCTGAAAGTTTCAGCCCTCGTACAGGATACGATACGCGATGATCAGGGCAAGCTCAGTGATACAGGAGCGCTAATTATAAATACGGGAAAATTCACAGGCAGGTCACCTAAAGACCGATATGTGGTTAAAGATGAAAAAACGAAAGATTCAGTTGATTGGGGAGCTGTAAATATCCCAATCTCCACTGAAGTATTTGATGATCTTGAGGCTCGCATCAATACGTACGCCAGTAGTATGGACAAAATCTATATGCGGGACGCTTATGCCTGTGCCAGTCGAAAATATCGAATTAACATAAAAGTATACACGGAATATCCATGGCAGAATCTATTTGCCTACAATATGTTTTTGAGGCCTGATGGAGAACAAATAAAAGATTTAGTATCTGACGAGTGGTCAATATTGGCTTTCCCAAGTGTTACGGCAGATCCAAAAATTCATGGAACCAGACAGGATAATTTTTCTATAATCAATTTCACCAAGAAGAAAATTATTATAGGAGGAACTGCATACACGGGTGAAATCAAGAAAGGAATTTTCTCCGTTTTGAATTACGTGTTGCCTACCCAGCGGAAAGTGTTACCGATGCATTGTTCAGCGAATGTTGGAACGAAAGGAGATACTGCTTTGTTTTTTGGTCTTTCAGGAACCGGTAAAACTACCTTATCGAATGACCCGAATAGACGATTAATCGGTGATGACGAACACGGATGGTCATCCTCTAACGTATTCAATCTTGAAGGTGGATGTTACGCTAAAGTTATTGATCTCTCAGAGAATAAGGAGCCCCAAATATATAAGGCAATCAGATATGGTGCATTACTTGAAAATATTGGTCTGAAGGAAGATGGACATACTCCTGATTATCACGATAGTTCGATAACCCAAAATACCAGGGTCAGTTATCCTATCGATCACATTGATAATATCATGTATAACTCAAGAGGTGATCTCCCTAAAAATATATTTTTTCTTACTTGTGATGCTTTTGGTATACTTCCTCCTATATCCAAACTGAACAAGGAGCAGACGATGTACCATTTTATAAGTGGTTATACGGCTAAGATAGCAGGTACAGAAGCAGGCATTACAGAACCGCAAGCAACATTTTCAGCCTGTTTCGGATCTCCATTTTTACCTTTGCATCCTTCAGTATATGCAAAAATGCTTGGAGAAAAAATCGAAGATAGCATGAGGGCCGGTGGTCACGAAGAAATCAATGTGTGGTTGGTTAATACAGGTTGGACTGGTGGCAGCTATGGCATCGGTACGAGGATTGAATTATCTTATACACGAGCTATGATCAAAGCAGCATTAAATGGCGAATTGGATAATGTCGAATATCATGAACATCCAAATTTTAGGATTGAAATCCCACGAAGCTGCCCTGATGTACCCAATGCTATTCTTAATCCGAGAGATACCTGGAGAAACGAGGTTGATTATGATACTGAAGCCACAAAATTAGTCAGACTCTTCCATAACAACTTTAAAAAATACGCTGAAGAAGCAGGGGAAGGTATAACTGATGCCGGTCCGTCAGTATAATACAGAAGAGCAAATAATTGAGTTACTTAATGCACTGTATTAGATTTTAATAATTCAGGATATTTAGCTTGAAATCTTTTCAATCTTGGTACTGACACTCCTTTTATGTAAGGTTGGTTAGGATGGAGTCTCTCATAGTCCTGATGATAATCTTCACCCTTCCAAAACTTTTTAAAAGGAACTATTTCTGTAGCAATGGGTTGGTTATATTCTGCTGCAATTTTTTCTTTAAAATTTTCTGCAATCAACCGCTCTACTTCGTTTTTATAAAAAATGATCGATCTGTATTGCGAACCTCGATCCGGTCCCTGTCCGTTGGCCTGGGTAGGATCCTGAGAACCATAATACACTTTAACCAGTGTTTCGAAAGACACAATACTGGGATCATAATATATTTCCACCGCTTCTGCATGACCTGTTCTCCCTGTATTAGAAGATGCATATGTCGGATTTTCAGTATGCCCCCCAGAATAACCCGATACTGATTCTGCTACACCACGGACACTCTCGTATACGGCTTCTACACACCAAAAACAACCGCTGGCGAAGTAAGCTGTCTCAAACTTGGAAAGATCCTTATCCTTAATGCTCTGCTCCTGATTATTTTTATTCTGTGATGTTGTCGTCCCACACGCCATTAGCATTAATATGGTTAGACTCAATAAGTATTTCATTTCATAATTATTTATGGAATTATAATAAATAAAAGCGAAGATTGTTTTGTCGCCAAATGGTGAATTGTGAAAGTCTGAGTATTTTTACGAATATCAATTTTGATATTGTCATTCTTATTTATTGAACATGAAGCTATTATTTTTATCTCTATCCTTTCTTATTACATCGATAAATATCACCACAAGTGATTATTCAGGAACCTGGATCTATGCTATTGAAACTCCAGAAGGTATGGTTAAAGGAGAAATGGTATTGCAACAAAAAGACGCACTATATACCGGTACCATCTCAGTATATGGTACCGATTATGAAATGACAGAGGTTCTGGTCGACGGAAATAGTATGAGTTTTAAGACCAACGCTAATGGATATAGTTCGGTGATCAAGGGTACTTTTAGCGAAGACGTATATACAGCCATGATATCTGTGGAAGGCATACAGATACCGATGAAGGCAATCAAAGAAAAGTGATTTTAGTAGAGACATTCTAACACTGTCTATTACACTTAATCTTTCTTTGCGACGCTCTGAATCTTCTTATCTTAATCGTAATCAATACAAGTCGAATGTTACGCTCAACTCTTTTCTATTTTACTATTTTAGTCACCCTCTTTTCTACTATTCTTTCAGCCCAGGATAATGCGCGTTTAGAATTAGAGAAAATTGCGATTATCGAACAAAAGGTGATGATGCCAATGCGAGATGGTATCCGTCTTTGTACAGATATCTACCGCCCCATTTCGGATCAAAAAGTACCAATCATATTCTCTCGTACGCCATATAATTTTAATTCATTTGGCGATGGTGAAGAACGAACAAGAACCTATCAACGGGCATTGGAAGCGGTAAAAAGAGGATATGCCTATGTGATACAAAATGAACGCGGCAGGTTTTTTTCTGAAGGAGAATGGGATATTCTGGGTACGCCATTAACAGATGGCTATGATGCATTTACATGGATGGCTGCTCAGCCATGGACCAATGGTAAAATAGGTACACTGGGTTGTTCCTCGACAGCGGAATGGCAAATGGCTGTGGCGTCGCTGGATCATCCGGCACATGTGGCCATGGTACCCCAAAGTTTTGGTGCAGGCGTTGGTCGGATTGGAAAGTTTTTTGAACAGGGCAATTGGTATCGGGGCGGAGCAGTTCAAATGCTCTTCATTGCCTGGTTATATGGTACACAACATGATATATATGCACCACGTCTTCCAAAGGGTACAAAAAGAGAGGATCTACTTCGGCTTCAACGGTTTTATGATATGGCGCCTGAATATCCCCGGGTTGATTGGTCCGAGGGATTGGCACATCTACCCGTGCGAGATATTATTAAAAATGCAAACGGACCTGTAAGTGTCTATGAACAAATGATACCGCGAGAACCCAACGACCCTGCCTGGTATGACGGTGGATTATACCATGATGACATGCCTTTTAACAAACCTGCATATTGGTTTGTTTCATGGTACGATGTATCCTCAAGTCCCAATCTTGCTTTGTATAATCACGTCAGATCCAATGCTGTCGATGCTTCTGTAAGGGACCAGCAATATCTTGTTATTGCCCCTACCCTTCACTGTAGGTATACACGGGCTACAGAAAACACGATGGTAGGTGCCCGAAATGTTGGAGATGCCCGACTTGATTATGATGCCCTTGTATATGGATGGTTTGACAAATTTTTGAAAGAAGAAGAAAGTGAAGTCATATCTGCCACTCCCAAAGTCCAATATTATACAATGGGGAGTAACAAGTGGCAGTCCTCCGATACCTGGCCGCCAGAAGATTCCAAGACAGGCGTTCTTTATTTGAACAGCTCAGGAAAAGCCAATAGTCTTTATGGCGACGGAACTTTGACTACGGTACCACCGGGGACGGACCAACCGGATAGTTATTATTATGACCCACATAATCCGGTACCTTCCTATGGTGGCAATGTTTGTTGTACTGGAAATGCCGTTGAAGGGGGAGCTTTTGATCAGCGTGAGATGGAAACCCGGAATGATATCCTGGTATATAGTACAGAACCGTTGAAAGTAGGGCTTGAAGTCTCGGGATTTATAGAGAGCACAATTTATGTTTCTTCAGACGCCAAGGACACGGACTTCACCATCAAGTTAATCGATGTCTATCCAGATGGTACAGCTTTTAATCTCGATGAGACTATTCAGAGGGCCCGCTACCGGGAAGGATATGAAGAAGCGGTATGGATGGAAGACGAAAAAGTTTATAAAATCAATTTTACGCCAATGTCAACGAGCAATTATTTTGAAAAGGGGCATAGAATCAGGATTGAAATTTCAAGTAGTAATTT
>JAJCYJ010000070.1 GCA_029262975.1 Saprospiraceae bacterium | reverse complement strand
AGAAATGAATTCGCTAGTTATAGTTGTTTGTATGTTTATAGGTATTTTAATATCATATATTATACTGCTCGTCTCTTTAAAACTTAATGAATGGGTTTCATGGCACCAGCATCCAAGTAGCAGACTATTATCCGGTATCATTATCAATATATTTGTCGCCTTTTGCATCCTGTCTCTTTATTATCAATTGAATTGGAACAATCTCGTTCATCCATCTTTTGAATATGCATCTTTTGGAAAAGTAGGCATGATAAAATTGGGAATTATAGTTACCGTAGTTGTAATTATATTCTCCATTATATATTATGCTCTATTTTCTTACAATTTATTTGTATCAAGTCATTTACAAGAGGCACAACTGCAGCGAGCTCTTATTGAGACACAAATGAATACGCTCAAAGGGCAATTAACACCCCACTTTTTGTTCAACAGCCTGAATACAATATCCTCGTTGATTCACAGAGACAACACTGAAGCTGAAAGCTTTATCAGGAAATTGGCCAATACTTATCAGTATACCTTGCAGAATTACGACAAGAATTGGGTGACGCTCGAAAAGGAATTGGAAGTCGTGCATGCATACATATACATGATGAAAACCAGGTTTGGTGATGGCCTTAAAGTGGAGGTAAATATTCCAAAGTCTGCATATGACATCAGAGTTTTACCACTTAGTATTCAATCACTTGTAGAAAATGCTGTCAAACACAATGTTGTTGATCCATCTCGACCACTCAATATTTCGATTATTGTAACAGACCAATTTTTGGTTATTTCAAATAATAAAACAAGAAGCCCTAACAAAGTTATTTCTCATAATATTGGTCTTAATAATTTAATGAAGAGATACGATATGCTGACTAAATCTAAAATTGAGGTGATCAACAAGACAAATTCTTTCGAAGTTAAAATCCCGATACATTGAGTCGAAGGTTACTTGTAGATCAGATTGTGTTTAGAATAGCCGGTCCAATTATTACTGGTCTTGTTATCTATTTATTGATCCTCTTGCTTTATAATAACATAGCCCAGATATTGGATAGTTTTATAAGCGAAGAGCTCTTAATATGTATCGGCTTGTCTTATTTAATTACAGAAACAACCCGATTCATTCTAAAATTTTATCCTAGAATAAAAAGCCTGTCCAGCCCCCTTTGGAGCATAATTATACTAATATCTATTTCTATTGCACTGACCGTTTTAATCATAATCATTTGTCTTTTTATTTATTATAATTATACGCTCGGATACGATCCTAATATTTCTGAAATTCAAATATTTCTAATTCTCTATATCACATTGGCAGTAGCACTTATATCCCTGCATATGAGTAGTCATTATCTGAAGCAAGCATATAAAGTGCAACTTAAAAATGAGTTGAAGTTAAAGAACCAATCTAAAGAAGATTTCACACGATTTACAAGGGGGATTAATTCTGAATTGCTTTTTGAATCTCTCGAAGCGATCATTACCAAATACCAATTTAACAAAGATAAAGCAGACCAAATAATCGATGACTTGTCATTAGTGTATCGCTATACCCTGACAAAAAATCATGTTGAACTCATAGACATAAAAGAGGAAATAGAAGCCCTTGTTTCATTTGTAAATCTTGTAGATCATCTACCATACAGAACAGCGAATTTGAAATGCGACATTCAGCATGCATCTTTTGTTGTGCCTGGCACACTTCTATTTATTGTCGAGCATATTATTAAAAGCACTATTGCCAGAAACGGTGATTCTCTACAGATTAACATATACACGTCTGAAGAAAAGATCAATGTCAGATATGAACATCATGACAAATTAACGGAATCATTCAATCTCGAAAAGTTACAAGAATTGAATCATTCCTATAGAATATACGCAGATACCGGAATTACAATAAAGGAATTAGGCGATGACAGAATCGTTCAAATCCCCATACTTATAATGAAAAACCTTACAGATGAACATTCTGATCATTGAAGATGAGATACCAGCTGCGGAGAAGCTGAGCCGATACTTGTTAAAATATGATCCGCAGATTAATATCATGGCAACTTTGACGTCAGTGTCTTCCAGTGCCGAATGGTTGTCATATGAAGATAACAAGCCCAATGTAATATTTATGGACATTCAGTTAACCGATGGTCTGAGTTTTGAAATATTTGGTTTAACAAATATTTCATGCCCTATTATATTTACAACTGCACACGATGATTATGCCCTGGATGCCTTTAAAGTTAATAGCATAGATTATATTTTAAAACCAATAACCTATACCGAGGTATCTAATGCTCTGAAAAAACTGGATACGCTAACAAAACAATTAGTACGCATCAATTCCGTACCCGGTTTAATTCAATCATTGCAATCCCGGCAAAAAAAGGACAGATTTTTAGTCAAGAAAGGCAACCATATACAATCTATAAAAACCACAGATATTCAACTTTTTTATGCAGAAGGGCGAACAGTCTTCCTTGTCACGCTTTCTAATGATCGATACATTATAGATTACAATCTTAGCGATCTGGAAGAGATACTCGAATCCAAATTATTCTGCCGCATTAACAGATCATACATTATCAACATTAACAGCATTAAAAAAATTAACAAACATTCCAATAGTCGCATGAAGTTGGTGACTTCATTCGTTCCGAGTGACGATATTATTGTGAGTCGTGAACGCGTTACCAATTTTAAAATGTGGCTCGAAGGAAACGGATAATTATAGCCTATGAAATAATATTTACGATTTTTTATCATAACCAAATTTCTAACAATGAAAAAGAGAACAGAAGTAGATCTGACTGATGAAACACTCATGATGGCAGTAAAAATTGGAAGGATAGAATATCTTGAATTGATATTTGAAAAGTACAATAGGAAATTAGTTAATTTCTTTTATGGAAATTGCAAAGATCACGCATTGAGTAAAGATCTCGCTCAAAATGTGTTTGAAAGAATCATAATATACCGCTCACGTTATAACGAAAAATTCCCTTTTGAATCATGGCTTTTCAGAATAGCATGGAATGAACTAAATGATTATTACAGAGGAAAGAGATTATCCCTTCCGGGAAATGAAAAAGTATTGGAGATGTTGCCTCATTTAGAGGTAGGCAAAGAAGACACCACTGAAGAGCAAAAAATCAGATTAAAAAAATCACTTGATCAATTATCTGACAATCAAAAACAGCTTATTATACTGACTCAATACAACGGTCACAATTATGCAGAAGTAGCCATGATTATGAATTGTTCCGAATCCGCTATTAAAGTACGTATGCATCGCACCATGAAAGCACTAAAAGCAGAATACAGAAAATGTATGGTAGCCTAAGTTAATGAGTTGATCAGCGACCGATCCCAAGAACGACCGATCCCTAAGGGTCGAGTGCGATCCCGCTATACAGTGGGACTCGAAGTGAGTG
>JAJCYJ010000069.1 GCA_029262975.1 Saprospiraceae bacterium | reverse complement strand
AGAGATAGTATCAGCTAAGGCAATAGAAGTATGCGAATATCCTCCAGGATTAAAGACGATTCCGGTTATCTCAAATCCCACCTCTTGTAGTTTATCGATTAAGTCACCTTCATGATTAGATTGATAATAGACTAAGTCAGCTTCAGGAAATTTCACCTTAAGATGAAGGAAGTAATCCTCAAATGTCTGATGCCCATATATTTCAGGTTCACGTAGACCAAGGAGGTTGAGATTGGGACCATTTAAAATTAGAAATTTAGGAGGCATTTGTGTTCAATTAACTACGTCGGACATAAATTTAATGCGTACCAACTGAATTTCATTTATGGTAATATCTTCTTCTTTTAACTCGATAAAGGCATCTTCTATAGAATCAGAATCTGCATCGCCAAAATATTCATAAATGTCATCAAGAACATCTTCATCAATCTGATCATCGAGATAATAATTAATATCGAGTTTGGTGCCCGAACTAACAATGATATTAAGCTCGTCCATCAATTCATCAAATGTCATATGATTTGAAATGGCGATATCATCGAGTGGAATCTTCCTGTCTATTCCCTGGATAATTGCCACTTTTGCTTTTGATTTATTGGCAATTTGTTTCATAACAAAATCAGATGGTCTTTCGATTTCATTGATTTCAACATACTCTTTTATCTCGGCAATAAAAGGAGCAGCGTAGCGCATGGCCTTTCCTTTACTTACCCCGGAGATGTTGAGCATATCATCCATTGAAATAGGGTAAAATGTAGCCATATCCTGAAGAGAAGGGTCGAGAAAAATAATCCAGGGTTTGATATTTTGCCGTTTTGCTTCCTGGAGTCTGATATCTTTTAGGATAGAAAAAAGTTTATCATCCAGTGCCCCTCCCTGAGTTGTAGTTTTTGTCACGGCATCTTCGGCTGCTTCAGTCGAATAATCATGATTTATACTTATTTCAAATTTCCCGCCTTTTTCCAAAAATATTTTTCCTGCAGGTGCCACTTTAACCAAGCCATATAACTCAATATCTTTTCTTAATATATTTCCTAGCATAGCCTGTCTAAGCAACGAATGCCAATATAAAGGGCCATGTTCTTTGCCTAAGCCAAAGCTCTTCTTGATATCAAATTTGTAATTCTTCATCTCCTGAGTCTTTCGACCTGTGAGATATTCTACAAGAAACTTTATTCCATAATTTTCATTTAACTCTTCTATAACCCCAATTGCTTGTTGTAAATGTTCACCAACTTCCAATTTGTCTTTCGGCCTTTTACAATTATCACAATTCTTACTACAGTTTTCCTGGTTAAAGTCTTCGCCAAAGTAGTGCAGTAAAAATTTCCTTCTACACTGGCTCGTTTCGGAATATGCAACCACTTCTTCCATAAGTTGAGCACTCAGTTCTCTCTCTGCAAGTGGTTTGTCCTTTAAAAATTTTTCAAGCCTCAGTATATCCTTGTATGCATAAAATGCAATACACTTGCCTACAAGTCCGTCTCTACCTGCCCGCCCTGTCTCCTGGTAATAATTCTCAATACTCTTTGGGATATTATAATGAATCACAAAGCGGACATCAGGTTTGTCAATGCCCATTCCAAAGGCAATTGTTGCAACAATGACATCAATTTGTTCCATTAAAAAATTATCCTGGACATTGGATCGTGTCTTTGCATCTAGACCCGCATGGTATGGTGAAGCTTTAATTCCATTAACCTGAAGTACTTCGGCTATTTCTTCGGTTGCTTTTCTTGATTGCACATAAATAATACCCGATTCATTAGATTGCTTTTTTATAATTTGCACGATTTCTTTAATCGTCTGATCCTTGGTTATTTTAGGTCGTATCTCATAATACAGATTGCCCCGATTAAAAGAAGAAACGAATATATTGACATCCCTCATAGCGAGGTTTTTTATAATATCCGATTTTACTTTAGGAGTTGCTGTAGCAGTAAGAGCCATGACTGGTATCTGATCATTAATGCCATGTATCATCTCTCTGATGCGACGATATTCGGGTCTGAAGTCATGTCCCCATTCAGATATACAATGCGCTTCATCCACTGCTACAAAACTAACATTTACACTTTTGAAAAATAGAATATTCTCTTCCTTTGTAAGCGTCTCAGGTGCTACAAAAAGCAATTTTGTCCCACCTTCACTAATATCTTGTTTTACTTGTCTGACTTGTGTCTTACTCAGTGAGCTATTTAGAAAATGAGCAACCTTATCTTGTTGGCTATATCCTCTTATAGAATCCACTTGATTCTTCATGAGTGCTATAAGTGGTGAGATTATAATGGCAGTACCTTCGGTCATAATCGCTGGAAGCTGGTAGCACAGCGATTTACCGCCACCAGTTGGCATGATTACTAATGTATCCCGACCGCCGAGAATACTCTGGACGATTTCTTCTTGTCTATCTTTGAATGAATCAAATCCAAAATGCGTGTTAAGGGCCTTATGTAAATCGGCCGAAGAATAGTTCATCGTAGTTAATTATATGACTCCTCTTAGTGCTTTTAAGTTATTAAACTGAACGTGTACTTCTCCTGATCAGACTTTAGAATATTAGTAGTACGTATGAACGTCCGTATGGTTCTAAGATAAGCATTCCAATTGAAATCCACCTGTTAAATAATTATAATTTATTAGAAAAACTATCTTATAAAAATTCTAAATAAGGGCCATGTAAAAGGTCAGCGAAAATACAATCAATATTTCGAGCAATCAACTCTATTTATCATTAAATGAAAGGAATAATCCAATTTAAGACTTAGATAGAAAAATAACGGCAGAAAGCGCACATGCTAATTTTCCAACGCCTCTTCAAATCTAGGGATAAAAGAATTCATATCGGCCCTGTACAGGTCATATTTCCATTTTTCCGGACAGTCCTCAACCGTAAGTAAACTTCCTTTAGTGATATATGGATAAATCTCATCATATCGCTGCGAGACGTTCATTTCAACTCTGCGATATACATGACCCCGGTTAATCATTTGGATCTTTTGAATACCCGAAGCTGCGAGCAATTCCATAAAACTATGGATGGTTTCTTTGTGGAATTCAGCTACACGTTCTTTCTTGTCCTGGACAACTAAACCTCTCATTAGTTTTGGATTGCTGGTAGTTACTCCTACCGGGCAAGTGTTTTTATTGCATTCTAAGGCCTGAATGCATCCTAAAGCCATCATCATAGCGCGAGCACTATAGCAAATATCCGCTCCAAGGGAAAGGGCTCTGAACATATGAAAGCCAGTAACTATTTTTCCAGCCGCTATCAATACAATTTCCTTTTTCAGATCAAACCCTATAAGCGCATCATAAACAAAAGCCAATCCTTCCCTCATAGGCATACCCACAGAATTACTAAATTCAAATGGGGCCGCTCCGGTACCTCCTTCACCTCCGTCAACCGAGATAAAATCCGGTTTGATACCCGTATGAATCATGGCTTTACAAATGGCCAGAAATTCCGATTTATTGCCTATACACAATTTAAATCCAATAGGCTTTCCGCCTGAAAGATCCCGCAACTGCTTGATAAATTGTAACAGTTCAACAGGTGTAGAAAAGGCCTTATGAAAAGGTGGTGAAAGCACATCTTGTCCCATAGGGACATTCCGAATTTCAGAAATCTCCTTTGTTACTTTACGTCCAGGCAGAATGCCCCCATGCCCGGGTTTTGCACCTTGAGAAAGTTTAACTTCTATCATTTTAACATTTTCTGCTGAAGCTAACTTCTTAAATAAAACGGGCGAGAAGTTGCCATCTTCTGACCTGGATCCGAAGTAACCTGTACCTAATTGATAGATCAAATCACCATTGAACATATTATGATAGTCAGAGATGCCTCCTTCTCCAGTATTATGTGCAAATCCACCTATTGCTGCGCCTCCATTTAAAGCCATAATTGCATTTTTACTCAATGAACCATAACTCATTGCGGACACATTGAATAAACTGCAGCTATAGGGTAGTTTACAATCCGAGCCACCAATTGTCATTCTCGGGATTTCATTTATGTCACTAGAACTTACTGCCGAAATACTATGATTCATCCATTCATATCCTGCTTCATATACATCCAATTGTGTCCCAAAAGGTGCAGTATCCAGAACATCTTTGGCTCTTTGATATACTATTGATCTAAATATTCTGGAAAATGGTTTGCCCTCAGTATCTGGTTCGACGAAATATTGATAAATCTTTGGATGAAGCCAATCGGATAAATAACGGAAATGGCCAAAAAGTGGAAAATTGCGAAGTAGGGTATGCTTGGTTTGGAAGAAATCGTATAAAGCAATAAAAAGTAAAATCGTAAATATCCCCGTAAGGATCCAAAAGACAGGCATTTGTATCAAAGCCAATGCAATCGACCCTGCTATACAAATCAACAGTAAAATAAATATCATATCATATTAGAATTACTTAAAGGTAAAATATCGTAGCTACTTTAGTCCATCTTTCAATCCATTTTTATGAAATGCTATTATCGCAGTATTTTGAGTGCTAATAAATGTATAAATATGACATCAAGATTCTTTCTCCTTACTTTAGGAATTGTTTTATGTGCTGTTCAAGCATGTAAAAATGAACCATTAATTGAGTCTATAAATTTTGTAACTCCGTCTTTCACTTGGAATAATGCAACCGTATATTTTCTTCTGACTGATCGATTTTATGATGCTGATACAACGAATAATTTTACGCACACACCTGATAATCCTCCTGCCGCATTTAGGGGATATATGGGTGGAGACATAAAGGGAATTACTCAAAAAATAGAATCCGGATACTTTAATGATTTAGGTATTAATGCCATATGGATGACCCCATTGGTGGAACAAATTCAAGGCTCAGTCGACGAAGGTACTGGTACATCTTTCGGATTTCATGGTTACTGGACACGGGATTGGACGTCATTGGATTCTAAATTTGGAACCGAAGCTGAATTAAAAGAACTAGTTAAAGCAGCTCATCATAAAGACATTAGAATTATCATTGATGTAGTAGCCAACCATACAGGTCCCGTAACATCCCTGGATCAACAATGGCCCGAAGAATGGGTAAAAACAAGTCCGAGGTGCACGTACGAAAGTGCTGAGACTACCATAAATTGTACACTAGTAGATAATCTTCCTGATATTCGTACCGAAAGTAACCAAGAAGTAGACCTGCCAAAATTTCTCGTAGACAAATGGAAGTCAGAAGGACGATATGAAAGAGAAATCGAAGAGCTTCACGAATGGTTTGCCACTACAGGCTATCCCCGGACAGCGGTAAATTACATCTTGAAATGGCTGGTAGACTTTATAAAGAAATATGGCGTCGATGGCTTCAGAGTAGATACTGTTAAACACACAGAACCTGAAATATGGGGTGATCTTAGGAAAGCTGCCGAATTGGCATATCAAGAATATAAGAATGCTCATTCTGATCCCGTCCTCGATCAAGATAGTGAGTTCTATATGGTCGGTGAAGTTTATAATTATTACATCAGTAATGGAAGAGCATTTGATTATGG
>JAJCYJ010000068.1 GCA_029262975.1 Saprospiraceae bacterium | reverse complement strand
GATCGCGGAGATCGGCGGCAGCCAAATAATTTAATCCTGAAATTGTCCCCACCCAAAGATTACCGTTTAAGTCTTTAGTAATCGCCTTGATAATAGAATTGTTCAGACTTGTGTTTATAGCTGGATCATGTTTTAAATTTTCAAATTTGGAGACAATTGGTTGAGCAATATTTATCCCAGTTTGTGTGGCGACCCACAAGATCCCACCGTTATCTTTCATTACACCGTGGACCTGGTTAAATCTTAAGCTGTGTTCCTTATTCGAGTCACTTGTGTAATGTACAAAGTCTATAGTCTGAGCGTCCTTATCAATGATGATCTCATTGAGCCCACCTTTTAATGTAGAAACCCATAACTTGTCTTTGCTTTCTGCATAAATGTGATCAATAAAGTCATCACTTATACTGTTACTGTCTTCTGGGTCATGTCTGAAATTTTGAAAAAGAAATGAACCATTCTGATCAAAAATAGAATAGAGCCCTTTGTCACTTCCCACCCACATGGTTCCATCCGGTTGCTCTTCAAAAGCCCAGAATCGTCCATTAAGGTTAATGTCATCATTTTGAATGCTATTATGTACTTGCTCAAATGCGATATCAGTTTTATCTCTTATTATGGCGATTCCTTTATTAGTCGCAAACCATAATCTTCCTTTGAGATCCTCATGAACATCCCATACTGTCTTATCATGGATGGAATTTGGATTTTCGGGATTAGGCAGAAAGTGCATTGACTCCCCGTCCTCAGGTTGCAATCGAAATATACCATTATAAGTTGTATACCATATAAAGCCTTCAGAGTCCTCTTGAATATCTAAAATCAAATTACTGCTTGCAAATTCATCTGTCCCTTCTGACAAATATTGACTGAAAGCCTCGGTAGCAGGGTCATAAACATTCAAACCTTGCCTGGTGCCTATCCAAATCTTGCCATCCTTTCCAAGATGCAAGGCCCTTATAAAATTATGACTGAGACTGGTTGTATCATGAGGAATATTCCGATAGGTAGTTACTTTAAGCCCATCATATTTTTTTAATCCATCGGTTGTAGCGATCCATATAAATCCGTCCAGATCCTGTAACAGGGCCAGAACTGTCGCCTTCAACTCGGGTTTGTCCATGTCAATTTTGTCAAACTTCAGATTTTGTGCAGAAAGCTGAAAGCAGAAAAATATTAATATCAGAAATTGAATATGGCGGCGCATGCTTTTAGTAATATAAGAAATATATTAGGCTACTAGCGCATTCTAAATTACAAATTAATTTCAGATTGTGGGTTAACTATTTGGTTATAGTGATTGATTTCATCTTTCTTAGAGAATATTAATTAGTCTCTACATCAACCGATGGAGCGAATTGAGAGATATGATTTTGAATGACTTCAAAACATCAGGAATTGTTCGGATGGTAGTACAATATGAGAGGTGCCTCTTGCTCTCTTCGATAATGTTCACTGATCAAACCTCTATACCTTAGATCACTTATGACTTATCGAATAGTCAGAATCCGACAAGACATCTCAGTTTTAGTTTTATGTTTATACAGAATTGAGAAAACCTGCTCTCTCTCCTGCCTTATATACGAAGCTTGTTACCTACTAACACAATTTTAATTGATAGAATCCTATTCCAAGAAAGGATGAAGCGCAACATACGATTTATAAAAATCCAATACAATTCATTCTTTTGTAGTGCGAAATTGACATTCCCTACTATCAGGAGAGTTGAGAAATAACCAAGGTATTCGTCCCTAACTTTATTTCTTTTGCCAAAACTGATATCTGTTAAAATTATAATAGAAATGTTGATTTTCAGTTGAAAGACTAATAATAGTTATGGTGTCATAAGTTTCTTGATGGGGTTTTATTACAGTTTAGGTTTTATTGTTGTTACTTTACTTTATTAATAATAATATTTGTAAATGATCAAATATTCTGCGCTTTCTCAATAATTCATTATATTGGTTAAAAATATAATATTTGTATGAAACAACTAGGAAAATCAAAAATTTATGCTGTCCTATTCTCGCTCTTCTTGATGAGTAGCTGTGCCAGTATTATTCATGGTACAAAACAGGATATAAATATTTCAAGCAGCCCGAGTGGAGCAACTATATATGTCAATGCTGACCTCTCGGGTATAACACCAAAAGTGATCACACTCAAGAGAAAGACAGATAATCAAATTATAAAGTTGGAGTTGGATGGTTATCATCCTTATGAAGTTAAGCTTGAAAGAAAAACGGATGGATGGTTTTGGGGAAATATTCTTCTTGGAGGATTAATCGGAATGATCGTAGATGCTTCTAACGGTGCTATGTATAAACTTGATCCAGATATTGTGTCTGCCTCACTTTCTACAGGAACAGCCTCTGTCAATGATGAAGACGGTGTAATATATTTTATTGTTCAAATGACCGTAGATGATGGATTAGAAAAAATAGGTCAATTGACAGAATTGGAACCTTAGCATTTATCTCTCAATATGTATAATTTGACTTTTTCGTAGTTTGCTCACTTCGAATTAGTAGTGAATTAGTGGATGACATTGGCACAAAAGATGTTTTGGGGCATTTAATGTGAAAAGATATTATTTCACTGTTTTGGAGTTACAAATTGATACATCTTACAGACAAGCGGGTTGCGAAATAACTAAAGCTTTGGATCCCTTATTTTCTATCTTTTACCTTAGTATAAATCTACTTTAAGGGATAATTTGAATATTGGCCGATAATTTAAAATCAACCGAAGGGGCGGAAGTATGATCATTCAGTCCTGAAAATATACTTAAATAAGCTTATCAAAAGTCATATTCTTCCCATCTTTATTTCTTCTATAAAGGAAAAAAAGAAATGTCGCTATTGCCAATATACCAGTCATCGCAAATTCGACACTTTCATATTTTCTTAACTTAACAAGTATAATTGATCCCACTATTACCCCTAAAAGTGTTATTAAAATGGTCCAACCGATATTATTGAAAAAAGAATGTAAGATAAACTTTCTAAAAGTGATATTTTGAAGACCAAACATGACTGGAATTATTATTCTTAAACTATAAAGAAAACGGTATGTAAGTAATACTAAATGCCCATTTTTGTTTTTGAATTTCGTGGCCTTGGTAAGATGTTTTTTTAATTGTGGTCTTTTATTTATCCAGATTAATACTTAGCTGCGCCCGATGTAAAAATAGAATACATCAGAAAGCATGGCACCTGTAAATCCCATGGTAATAACAATATTCAAAACCAAGATAGCGAGGGGTTAAAACCCCACGCTTTGTAAGAAGCGCTCCTTCAGAGCTTGGATTTCGTTACAAATTGAAATGACCTGTTGTACTCATCATTTCCCTGAAAGGGAAAATATTCATAGCGAAGGGTTTTAACCCTTCGTAATCATGGGATATTTAATTGGAGCCTTGCCTGGGCAACACATTTTAGCCAGGATCGTGAGACCCTAGTTTCATAGGGTAGAAATATGAGCTCTGTAGGAGCGACAGATAAGCCCACCTTAAAAAAGAATCGGGTAAATGGTCATAATCCGGATCGTGTAAAGTTCAGAATTTCGTTTTTCGAGTTTCTGTCGCGAAAAAAATAAAATACAGCCTTTATGAACTACAAACCATATCTAATCTAATCAAAATCCCCCCTGTGCTTTTTCAAGATCCAATTATTTTCCTAATTTTAAATAATTCATCACATTGTATACTTGATGCTTTCGATAAGAATTAAGTTAGTCAACTTGCTCATCGTACTATACTTATTAACCTGGCATAGTAATTACACCAATGGACAAATAGTAATCAACCACGAGCTAGCTCATGACGGCAATATCCAATTATCTGATGATGTATCAATTCCCAGGATCAATAGCGGATATACGCTTTGGTTACCAGATTCGGGTAGGGTTGATGGATTGATCGTATTTACACATCCGAGAAGAGATACATTGACTCCTGATAATATGATATCTTATGCACTTTCCAGGCAACTTGGAGTCATTTATATCACAACAGACAACAGATTTGAATTCTTGTTTAATGTTGAGCAATTCCGACAAATCGAGCAATTTCTGGAAGAAGTCATAACAACATACAGTATTCCTAGCGACAATCTGCTGTACTGTGGGATGTCTCTCGAAGGAACGCGTGCCTTGCGGATGACGATCTTATCTTCAATTCATAATCCAACACCCATATTGCCAAAAGCTATAGCTATTTGTGATGCACCGTTAGATATGATCAGGTTTCACAAGGAGTTGTTGAAGGCTAAAAACCTCAATTTTCAACCTGCTGCAGCTAATGAGGGAGCTTGGGTATCAGCTTATCTCGAGTCAAACCTAAACGGAACTCCGCATGAATCAATTGATCGATACATAGAATATTCGCCCTATAGTTATATCGCAGATGGTGGTCCACATCTCACATATTTTAAAAATATCGCGATTCGGGCTTACACAGAACCTGATGTTCTCTGGTGGATGAAGACCCGCAGAAAAGACTATTATGCCATGAATTCTATAGACCTGGCAGGATTTGTAAATGAATTGAACATTCTTGGAAATGAAAAGGCCCAGTTGATTCTTACAGCAGATAAAGGTATTCGAGATGATGGCAGCCGACATCCGCATAGCTGGAATATCGTAGATGAAAAGGAAATGATAGATTGGTTTCTTAAGCTACCCGATTAATCAATGAGCACTAGAGGCTAATCATTAAAGATAAAGAATCCGTATCCACCCGGATCCCTGATAATGATATTATCTACTTTCCCTTCCTTATTAAAGTGTGTGATTTCTTCTGTTATCGGGATTCCTAGTGATCTTATCTTGTCTATGATCGCTGGGTTATTCTTCCCATTGAAAAAAGTAAGGGATGGGTTGAAAAATAAATGAGGACAAGTATTAGGCCTCATGACGCTGATACCAAACTTGTTTTCATCAATTAGCATTACCCAACCCTGATCGGCGGAACCTTGTGCTAGTTCGAACCCTAAAAGCTTGTAAATCTCTACAGTCTTGGTCACGTCAGTGGATTCGATACTTAGTCCTGCGAAATTACCCAGTACAGAAGGGGGTAATTCATGGAGTTGCGAAGCATCTTTTTCATTCTGTCCATTGATCAGATAAATCCATATACCATTAGCGTCACTGATGAGATAACCGTTTTTCAGCTCGGTTACATGTGTCAGAATACTGAGTTGAGAGATAATATCACCCCATTGATCACGATATAATTTTAATCCGGCTCTTGTGTATCTATTGGCATTGATCTCGACCAACATATCTTTAGCCGTAGCGATTACCGAATCACCATTTTTGATC
Source organism: Saprospiraceae bacterium (assembly GCA_029262975.1). GTDB lineage: Bacteria > Bacteroidota > Bacteroidia > Chitinophagales > Saprospiraceae > JAJRXG01. The sequence goes on along the minus strand of JAJCYJ010000068.1, from coordinate 2,317 downwards.
AGCTTGAAATTGAGTTTTTCATAGAAATCTATGCTCTTGTCAAGATTGCTGGTTGGGGTCAAGATGGTCGGTAACATATCTGTCTAAATTGTGGGTTTATTAAATAATACACGTTCCCAGTTATATAGATAGTCGCTGCTACTTATATAGTATACTTATAAGATAAGCCAATAAGAACCCTGCTATCAATCCCATTGGAAGATCTGCATTGGTCATCTCATAGGCAAAAAAGGTTTGAGCGACAAAAAGGACTATTAACATTGTAATCCAAATCAATATCGTCAACTGTATAATCAGCTTTGCGTGTATCGGAAATACTAATCCGAATAATTTAAAGTGCTTTTGTTCTTCTTCCTCTTCCATAAATGCGATAAAAATTAATGCTATCAGTAATAAACAATTAAATCTGAGGATTTTTCAAAACCCAGGTATCTGAGGGTAAATTTATGAAAATCCATGGCAATTTTAAGTCTAATCAATATTTCTGAACTCTTGCCTCTAATGAGGGATCTTGAGTGGATCTGCGTCTTTGCTTAATCTATATTTACACCCAAAATGAGTCACTTATCCTCAGACGTTCAATAATTTTTTACGAATCCGCTGTGATACGCCCTCTAAGTATTTGTGAATCAAAGACTTGTATATCGAAAAAATTAACTTTAATTAAGATGACTCAGAATAGCATAAAATATATCTTTGCCGCATGCGATTAAAGCGTTTATCGATAAAGGGGTTTAAGAGTTTTGCGGATCAGACGGATATTCATTTTAATGAAAATCTTATCGGGATTGTGGGACCTAATGGTTCTGGCAAATCAAATATTGTCGATTCTATCAGATGGGTGCTCGGAGAGCAAAAAACCAGCGAGTTAAGACTGGAATCAATGTCTGATGTTTTATTTAGCGGCACAAAGAATCGGAAAGAAGGTAAAATAGCCAAGGTTACACTGTCATTTGATAATACGAAGCATATTCTACCCACAGAATTCAATGAAGTAAATGTCAGTAGGGTACTATACAGAAATGGATCAAGTGAATATCAGTTGAATAATGTGGTATGCCGTAAGAAGGATATCACAAATCTTTTCATTGATTCCGGGATAGGATCCAATTCTTACGCTATCATTAGCCTCAATATGGTAGAAGATATCCTTCATGATAATGGGGGATCCAGACGCCATATGATTGAGCAAGCTGCTGGAATATCTAAATATAAGATTCGAAAAAAAGAGACTTTAAGCAAGCTCAGGGCCACATCTGAAGACCTGGACAGGGTGCAGGATTTACTTTTTGAGATAGAGAAAAATATGACCTCTTTCGAACGCCAGGCAAAGCGTACTGAAAGGTTCAACAGACTAAAAGAGGACTATAAGGAACTTTCGATAAAGATTTCCCATATTGAAGTTAAAGAACTAAGTCTGGCATATCGGGAATTGGGACAAAAATTGCAGGTCGAGCGAGATGCCCGTATCAACCTTAACACACAACTCGGTTTAGATGACGCTCAATTGCAAAAACTTAAAACGGATATTCTTCATTATGAGAAATCTCTGAGCAAGGATCAACAACAGTTCAATGAGCTGATAGAAGCGCTTGGGCAAATTGAGAACAAAAAGAATCTTGGGCTTCAAAAATTGCAAAATGCCAAAGATCGAGTCTTTGAAATTCGCGCAAGTGCAGAGCAACTGAATGCTTCTGTAAGTACAGCCAAAACCAATCTTATCAATGCTGAAAAAGAAAGAAAAGAGCAAAAAGAATTACTGGCTTTGGAAGAAGAAAAGTATGAAGCCAGGGATAAAGACTTCAACAGACTATCGGATACTTACAACGATCTAAGACAAAGAGAGAAAGAAATTAAGTCTGTCATCTCTGCCAATCAATTGTTGAAAGAAACTCTGGGAAGAGAAATTGAAGCATTGATCACACGACAATCCATACTAGAGACAGATATTACAAATTATAATGAACGTGCAGCGTCAATTGAAAAGAATGGTGAAAGTGATAAGACACAATTGCAGGCGCAAGAAAAAGTAATAGAAGAACTCAGCCAATCCACAGAAAAATCAGAAAAGCTTACGCAAGTATTAGAGGAGGAAATCCAGAAAAGTAATGAAGACCTGGCTGCCCTGGCTGTAGAACGAAATAAAAAACAAGTTGATCTTTCCAGCCTCCAGCAAAGAATTAAGTTTTTAAAAAATATAATTGAAAATAACGAAGGGCTTCCGGAATCTGCAAAGTTTATTCTAAAATCAGGTGGCGGAAAATACCAGGTGTTTTCAGACGCCATTGAAATAAAAAATGAGGTTTACACCAAAATT
>JAJCYJ010000067.1 GCA_029262975.1 Saprospiraceae bacterium | reverse complement strand
ACCCTGTCTACGATATACCGTCCTTACAGGACTATTTAAGCAGGATGAATATGGGATTTAACGTCTGAAAAGCCCCGGAGGGGCGGCACATTTTAGCCAGGGTCGTGAGACCCTGGATTCATAGGGTAGCTAGAAAGAGCTCAGTAGGAGCGACAGTTTCGTTGAACATCAAAGAAATCCGGCAAAAGGTCATTATCCGGATCGATCCTATTACTCTTGAATAATTTTATTCTTTGCCCCAGGGTTGTCAGTCCCTGGATTCATCTAATAATAGACTATTCATTTCTAAGTGCTATTTCCTTTAGCTTTTGATCAATGATCTTTTTAGATAAATAAACACCCCCAATAAATACGCCTTCAATACGTGATGCATGCCTGATGTCGTCAAGAGGATTTTGATTTATCAATATCAGGTCTGCTGAAGCACCTGCTTCTATTGTGCCATAAGCGCCCTCGGCACCAAAGAATACTGCTGGATTAACAGTGCCACTTTCTAAAATTTTATAATTAGAAATACCTGCATCAGCCATATCTTTCATTTCATGATGCAGCGAGAACCCAGGTACATTCATGACTTGCGGTGCATCCGATCCAAGTAAGAAAGTCACACCGGCTTTATCCATTTGCGCAAGAATTGATTTTCTAATTTCAATAAACCTTTTCCATTTATCCGCGTCGTACGACTCATCATTTATCATCCGGGTTTTATTCTGTCTCCAGGAATATCTTGTTTCTGAAGGCATATATTTCATCTCTACCTCTTCCATCATAAGGTTCGGATCAGTTGGCGAAAACCACCTTGTGAATAAGGTTTGAGTCGGCACCACCCCTACATTATTCTTAAGCGTCATTTGGATGAGTTCTTTTATAATATTTTTATCCACTATATCCGTGAAGTTATATCCGAAAAAACCATTGGCATCAGGAGCTACCCCTACAGAGGCAGGTACCAGTCCTTCCACAAATCCATCGAGGTGATCTACAGTAGCATAGCCTGCATTCAGGGCTCTTCGGATACCGACATCCACTGGCACATGACCGGCATATGGGATACCCACTTCGGTAGCTGTTCTTTCTACCTGTTCCCAAACATTGAGTTTTATCCCGGGATGTATTTTCAAAAAGTCATAGCCGTCTTTTTTGTATTGTGTGATTTTGGTTCGTGCCTCTTCTGGTGTTTTGATACTATTGCCATTTAATGACGGGCTGGACGTATATATCCGAGGTCCGAGTATTTCTCCTGATTTCACTTTGTCTTTTAAGTTTAGATGATATGGATTGCCCAGCATTCCTCTTATGGTTGTTACACCTTGAGACAAGTAAAGAAACAACGTTTCTTTGACGAGTGTCTCGTCGCCATCCCCAGGAACAGGGATATGCGCATGCATTTCGGTAAGCCCTGGGATCAGATACATTCCGGTACCATCTACGATGGTTACATTTGGCCGTGGTTTAGCAGTACTAATCTTATCTATTTTTCCATTTACGATGACAACAGTCTGATGTTTAAGGATTTCTCCTTCCTGTGTCATGGGTATGACATGGACATTGGTTATAGCGATGGTATTATCTGCATCTGGTTGAGCAGGAAGCTGCGCAGCATTAAGTAGTAGGAAAAAGACGAGTAGAAGGGTAGTGTATCTCATGAGTGGTTGTATTAATGCCCATGAAGATACGGTAAGATCTAATTTCTTTGTCGGTGTGATGCTTAGATGTGGTAAAATGTGAGTGGAAGAGGTATGAAAAAAGGGTTTGTTATTTAGAAGGATCTGCGTTAAGGCGGCAGGAAACTGTTTGTATAAAATAATCTAATGATTATCAATATTATATGGCTTTTCGCTTTCAAAGGGTAACACAATGGGAGCGAAACAATTAGGATTCGTGCAAGAATTACACCTTACACATATTTTTCAAAAAATTACTTCTTTCTCTGGATATCGACCTGTTTTTGATCCAGGCATTTAAGGGGTCAGCGTGTTTTATCAATCAGTAAAAAGAAATGGTGTTGATAGAGGTTTATGTTACTTTGATTAATGTTACGCGTTTTTGAGACTTTATTATGACCAGTCCGTAGAATGGTTAATGGAAATAGGTGTTGTCAGATTAAACGAGGGATATGTTTTAACCATTTAGAGGTGATTATGATTCCGTTTTTTGGAAAGTTCAATTTTTATCATTTCAGCCAATTTGATTCTATCCTCTCTGGATTTTTTAAAAATCAAATTTTGAGCCTTTCTATTCGAGATCATCGTTTTCAATATGTGCCGATATTATATTGACTTTCTAAGGTCTTCAATATCTAAAGGCTTCATTTCTCCATAAAAATCATATGATTCAAACCAATCAGGCAAGAGAGGAGCAATTGTGCCGTAGAAATAATCATCTTGACGCAAAGACAACCGTTCAATAAATTTCCATTCATATATATCTCCAAGGTGATCTCGGATTGAATCATTTGTGATCAGATGTAGTCCATATGTTTTTAGACTTTCGTAGGCATTATTGGTTAGGGATGGATAAAACCAAAATAGAGATTGTGAAAAATGGGAGGACAACGAATCATTATAGGCAAGACTATTATCTAAATAATATAGGATCAATTGGCAGGATTTCGCTGCTTGTTCATTGCTCCTGATGCCTCTATCCAGATACTGAATATTGTCTTGAAGTGAAGCATGGAGTTCTGTGAGTATCTTTTGTTCAAAGTTTCTCTCTAGCCTATGCTCATGCCAGTTATTCAATATAAAGGCACCAATAATCCCGATGATTATGACAAAGATTTCTAATAGGTACTCTGCCCATTTATTTTTAAGCGTATCAATAATCTTTTTCATCAGCCAAGGTAAAAGGTGAGCATCCTCTAAAGATAGTGATTGAATTAGAAGTAGGTGTCATGATAAAAGAGTTATACATAATACCCTCGATTTTGTGAGACACTCTTGATCAGGGGTAAAGGGAATCGAGGGTTTAAATTAACACCAAAAAGATTGAATTATAGACAACTCCACTGTTTCCCTGATTATTAGCTAGTTGACTCAAGAGGTGAAAAGGCCTGAAAACCATATCTTACCTGATAGGCGAGAATAGCAATAATGAATCAGATCATCTGACTCATGAATATTTCATCTTACTAAAAAAAAGATTTATGAAAATCAACTACCTTATAACCTGTTATAAAGGACATAGACAAGTAATGAAAGGAGTCTTTTTCTGTCTGATAATGATCATAGGATGTCTACAAGTCGAAGGACAGCAACTTGAAATAGATTGGGACGGTAGTGAACAAGAGCTCATCCGATTCATTGAAGACAATTTAGCTCGGTTTGCGGTAGAAGGATTTTCAGATGGGGGACCTGACAGAATAACGTTTAAGATAAGGACCAAACCAGGAGATACATTGACCGACGCATTGACCTTGTATGAAAATGGTATTGTAAGGATACATCATGTGGTGGATACGCTCAGCCATGCACAGGATAGTACGGCTGGCAATGTAGTTGTACTTCCTGATGGCACCTTAGCGCTGCGCAAATACGAGATAGGAGATACGACAAGGGGCGGTATTGTATTTTGGGTAGATGAGACAGGAGAGCATGGCCTGGTATGTGCCTTTGCTGACCAAAGCGATAATGCAGCATGGGGAACTCTAGGCAATGCTACAGGAGCTATCCGGGATAACACATATGGTGGTATGACGAATACGGAGAGGATCATCATCAATCAAGGGACAAATGTCTTTGCTGCTGATCTATGTGCCCAGTATGATGGAGCAGGATATGGAGATTGGTATTTACCGTCAAAAGAAGAATTGAACCTAATGTGGAAAAATTTACACAGGTTTGGGTGCCCAAATGTGGCACCAGATAACTCAGATTGTCCAACAGCCCTTGGTGGTTTTGCGGCGGTCTTCTATTGGAGTTCTACGGAGTTCGATGGTAGCGGCGCCTGGGGCCAGTATTTCTTCAATGGCCTCCAGACCACCAGCCTCGGTAAGAACTTCCTCGAGCGGGTGCGAGCTATCCGGGCTTTTTAATACTGACGATGAATGTCAGCACTTCGCCATTTATCCATTTAGCTCTTAATACCGCTAAGCAGTCGGTTTTTGAAAAGTGATGGCATTGTACTATTATTTACCAGTATTCTTGGGATGTCTATAAGGTATAATGTACTAATCAGGGAAAGTAATATATAACCTTCTTTTTATGAGACTGCCAATTCTGGTGTAAAGAATAATGAGTGTTTAATATTACCGTATAGACATAGCGTCAGACTGTGTAAAAACCCACTTCATTAACCATTCTGTTTTTTCATATCTCGAATAGTTTTCCGTATCTTAATAACATACTAATTACATTAAAGAATGGATTACAGACAAGGTTGGGATCGCAACCAAATCAAGATGACTTTAGAACTGTCCGGTAATATGTAAAGAAGTTATACTAATTCTATCTCTTTGGTATCAGAATTTCACCCGGCCTGGGCACTCAAACCGATACCGTTGACCGCCTTGAATTCGAATATAGCTGCCGGATTCAACTGGGCAACGGGTTTTTCCTCCTTTATCGTTACAATAGGTTTAGTTGAGACAACTAAATACGCACATCCTTTTTTGAAATCTATATTTTTAATGGAAACATTGTTTATTTCATAACCTAACTGATCTTTCAGATGGTCTTCCAACATACTCCTGTTTTGCAGTTTTACTAGTGAAAGGTTTTTTAAAGTAACTTTAAATTCAGGACCGGACTCTTCATTTTTATAAGTTAGAAAGTAGGATATTAATATAAAGATCACGTCAATGATTAATACTTCCAATAAACTAAGTACTCCCGGAAAGGCAGCATGTACGAATCCAATGGCTATTAACATAAGCAGATAAAACATCTCCTGTGTTCTGAGTATTTCACTCCGAAATCGAAACATCGCCAATACAGCAAATAATCCTACGCCCATACCCATGGAAATATCCAATCTCATCAAGATGGTACAAAATATAAGGATGAGTAAATTGAAAAGCAGCAATGAAGGCTTATTGAATCTACAAATCAATTTGTTATTGCAGAGTATCCGAACCACCCAAACTGTAACTGTCAGATCGAGTAAAATAGATAATCCGAGTAAAGCCATTTGGTCATATGCAAATTCCATCGTAATAGGTTTTATGATTAAAAATCATTTTTCATTTCTGTCGGCAAACCAAGCAGGACAATTTCATTACCGTTATTTTCTATGGAGCGTATCTGTCCTAAGAGTCTATAGCACAATGAGGATTCTTTCTCATTGTACTTAGACCTCTGCCCCGGTAAATAGATTGTACGATTTCTGCAGGTTAATGCCTAAGAGAAAGCGTTTAATACCACTGAAATTAAGTCAAAATGGGTGCTCAGCGAATGAAATCACGACGAATACTAGAGAATAGACGATATTCCAAGAAGAGGGCAGGACTATAGTTTTTTAATTACTGGCGAAATTGGACCATATCCGAGCCGTCAAACAAGAAGATCCATTCTTCACCATCCGGGTCACTCGCAACGGACTTACAACCGTTCCAACATAAAGCGGTAATATAAAGTATAGAAAAAGGGACCAATAGAATTGCTAGGTAAGAAAAAGTTTCTTCACTCGATTTGTATGTATGTAATTTGAAAAAGACACAGATTTATTGGCAATGATATATAACAGAAATCGGCCTTAGAATGCGATTCTGGCCATCTGAGTAATCAAAAAAACACAAATCATCACTCTTGGCAAGGTCGCAGGATCAAAATATTATTGAGATGTCCGAAATAAGGCTTCACAATATGTTAAAATTGAAAGATCAGAAATTGTCTATTATAATTAAACAATGGCCATTCAATTCCGATCAATAATGGAAAAGTAATGTGGACATTTGTATGTCTGTTGCCAAACTGGTTTTAACATTTCCAAATTGAACTTTGTGAACCAGTATGATATTGTAGGATCAAAGATCCACAGGCGCTCTTTGTTATTGAGGAGAGCAGGGTGTTGTGAACCATTCCTGGAGGCATTCTTTAATAACCAGAAATCAATAAAATCTCCCTTAGGATCTTGTCAGCAATCCTGAATAACATATAAAAACAAGCTTGCTTGAGCAAAGTCATGGCCAATGATTGTTCAGCAAAACTCCGGTCATACCGTTTGGATTTATTTTTATTCAATTCCCGTGGAATCAAAAAAAAAAAATAGGGCAATATACCTAACGCATTTAGAAATCCGGGAAATTAAGATATGCTATTTTGGTCTTAACTGAGGCGTGAAACGTAGCTATAGCCTGAGCTACAACGAGGCTTCACAACGATGGGAAAGGCCAAAAGAGCTATATAAAAACCTGA
>JAJCYJ010000066.1 GCA_029262975.1 Saprospiraceae bacterium | reverse complement strand
TAGGTAGGCCTACTCTATACAAATCGACATCGGTATAAAACAAAACCATCAGTCGACTCTCGCAAAGGCAAAGATATTCTATATTGTATTTATATTTTTAACTCTTGTAATTATAGTCTGATTAATAGGGGGCCGGACCATTATCATTTTTAAGCAGTTTTATTTCTCCACTATTTACAATCGATTCATAAATATTACTTGGACGATCAAAGTCTGAATATTTTGTCAATTTTAGGGCTATGTATCCAAGTGTATCAATCTTACTTCGGTCATTTTCTTCGATAATTTTTATAGCGTATTGATATTGATTTCTATAGTTGTTATTATATTCAATAGTTCCATTTATTATTTGTAGATCTTCTGATATCTGTCTCTTGAAGTTTTGATAAAATTGTTGTTCATCTGCATTTTTAATTTTAATATTATTCCAATTGTTTACTTGGATCGCCAACAAAATTCCAATCATAACAAGGAGTATTTCTCCAATTGCATAGATGAGATATCTTTTCAGATTCCCCTCACTCAATATTTTCTGTCTAACATTTCGAAAGAATTTGATCATTAGTCGTCGTTTATTTCAATTTCTAGTTTTTCATCTAATTTTCCTAATATTCCTATAATTCTATCTGAAGTATTCAAAATTTGGCTTAATAAATCGGACGTAATTTTTAGCATATTTTTTAGTTTTCTATTCTCATCTGTTGGCCTAAAATTTACCGGTTTAGGAACCATTTGTTTATCTAAAATAACATAATCAAAGTTGGTGGTTAGCTCTGGTGCCACAGTATTGTAATGATAAAGATCATAGCGTTCCATGAGATGCTCAAGAAATTTCATTTGTACTTCGTAAAGTTCTAATAATAAATATCTGGCACGCTCATCTTTTATAAATAGTAAACCATTCTCTTTTACATTCTCAAAAGCACTAAACCTGATTTTTGCATCCCAAACTTTAAATGCATTTCTAAGATCAACTAACATAGAATCATGAAATGGTAGGTTTTGTTCCAATTGATTTATGAGTAAAACGCAAGAAGCTAAAGACTTACTATTTTCGTCAATTCTCTTTTCCATTTTTTTAATCTCGTCTGTAATAGTGAGTTGTAATTCTGTCAAGAGAGCTTTTTCATAAATCTCTGTTTTGCGATGTTCATTCGCATTATTAATGCTTAAAGCAATAAGAATACCTATAACAACAAGTACAATTTCGCCAATAGCATATTTCAAATACCTGCCTACCACCCAGGCGGGCTTTCCAGCTCTACCTGCCTGCTCGGTCGAGCCTTCACGGGTAGGCAGTTTTTTTTCCATAAGGTCATAACGCAATTTTCGCAAGAATTTTAGCATTAAATTTTCATATTATTTTTTGTGTTAATGAATAGTGATAATAGTAACAGCGACTGAGGAACTATTACTTCTTATCTAATGTAGTTTGCCATTTTATTACTTATTTATTCAATTTACATATTATTCTACAACTACGATTTCTATATCATCTATCCAAACCGAACCAAAATCTCGAAGATAAATTCCATATTGTATAATGTCAGCATTATCATCAACGTGAGCTTCTATTTCATAGATTTTCCAATCTTTTGATGCTACTCGGCATTTATCAAGGTTATCAAATAGAGGTGGAAGCCCATCATGCGCATCATCCAATGGAACGGGGTCTATGGATAATCTTACAAAGGCAAAACTGGGTTCATCCACCTCTACCCGAGCTGATATCTTAAGTCGTATCTTTTTTCCTCTATATGGTGTTGCGTCTATATATTGTCTGAGGCTAGGCGTGATTTCTCCATATTTCAGACCTCTTTCACGTTTTAACAGACCTGAATATTTTCCTCTATAAGGATGTTCATCACTCGCAATCATTTGTACACCTAAACGCTGAAATCTAGACCAGGAAACCCAACCATATGGAGCTTCTCCTAGGTTATTATTTTCAAAATCAGTATTTGTAGGTTTGTCCAGTTTATTATTCACTAACCACATGTTATCATAGTCCGCCTCGTTAATGTCTTGTACTGCTGTTGTTGAATCTATGTATACAAGCACATCAAATGCTTCCAATAAGTTGTATGGCCAAAAGAAATGTCCAGCATCGTTTTCATTATATCCTCCTCCAGAATTTCTTGTAGGTCGTTCTTGATTAAACCAATCATGAACCACTCCATACTTCGGTATTTTCTTATTATCAAGTGCAGCAATATTGTTTTTCGTATTTGCCATTACATGCTCAAAAGATTCTTTTGGAGCTGGGCCCACAGAAAAGTTATGCATACCTTTTGATGGCACACCCTCGTCTATTGCCTTGAATTGACCTCGATTAAAGAAAAATCCAAATATCTTTATCTCATCACCATACCATTTTTTCATATGCTTCCCCATCCACTCAATTCCCCAGCGCGAAGAATTAGATACATGACTGTTATGAGCCCAAACAATCATTTTGGCGTCAGTGCCTTCTTGATCCATAATCCATTTCAAGTTTTGAGCTTGACCAAGATCTCTTATAAGTCCGTAATTTTCACCATCATTAGTATTTGCCTCGATGTACATTTCTACCTGCCGAGCATGTTGCCTTGCCAATGTCCAATCAGACAAACTGGATAAGCCAATATATTGATCCTTTTTGCTGTCAAATGCATCCATTACAAGTTGTATATCTTTAAGGGATAAAGAATCATATTCCTCAGGTATATACTGACGTCTACCTATAATTTCAGGATTTGAAAAGGCTACCGACAGTATATTCAATTTTGAACTAACTTTTTCGACCAAATTAACATCTACTTGTTCTAAGTATTCGAGCAAAACTCTAGCTGCTCGTTCAGGGTCTTGTGGGTCAAAACCATAGAACTTTATTTTTTTCAGATGCAATGGATTGGAATTATACGTCCGCATCCATTTTAATAGTTCAAGAATTTCCTGCGTATCCCAATTCCAATAATAAATACCTGCCAATGCCTTTTCTGGATCACCTATACCGTCTACAACATATCTATTGACATCAAATGCTTCACCTAACGGACATTCTAAGGCGAATATATTATAGCCCATTTCTGTTACTAAATATTTAATCATTCGATGTTTGAGCTGGAAGATCTCTTTATTACCATGAGTAGGCTCTCCCAATGAGACAATCCGTACACCAGCTATCATTTCCTTGAGCGGAGCCAGGTCTTCCGGACTACTGCCAGGTGAAACTGAATTAAACCTTATTGCATTCTTGGACACCCATTCTATTACTTGGTCTTCAGATGTTTTTTGTGAGCAGGAGTTTAATAATAGAATAACGATAAAAAAGAAGCTAATGGATTTAATCATTGCTTGTTATTGTATAAGGTAGCAATGGCATACATGGTTTGAATATCGAGCGGGTAAAAGAAGAAAGTCTGATCTGATATCTGTTGTGATCCTTTGTTTTTCATACTTTCCATTTGTTTGATTGCCTGCTTTCAAAACTCTAATTTAAATTAATTTTGTTCTAAGTAAAATCTTGAAAAGGAGTACTTCAAACTATCAGCTTTGTAAATATTGTAGTGTTTGGGAACATACATGTAATTTTCATGGATGATATATCTTGATCTGTGTTCAGTACTAAAATTTAGTTTTATTTTCTTTCCATCAGATTTTCTATGTATTTCAGAATTGTATACCCAAGGTAATATTCTATCTTGTTTACTAACATGTTCAAATCTAAGGATTTTATTAAGTTCTATATATTCGGTTTCAAACATGACTTCTTTTACTTTATTTGGCAAATCCTTATATTGAATAATTTCAGTGTCAAAACTTTCAATTCCTTTTGAAGTACAGCCATAAAAAATGAAGCAAATGATAATAAGGATTATTGGGTTTTTCATCTTAATATTCTGGTTTAATTAATTTGCATGAATTACTTAATGATAAAAGTATTTCAATCTTCAAACACTTTTTATTCCAATAAATTACGACGATGTCCATGGTGCATGTGTCGTATCTCGACGAAGGAAGAGATATGATATCACAGCACTTTGTTGCGCTGTCATTTTTCATCTTAGTTTATTCAATTCCCTGAATTATGTCTGGTAGCGGGCAAATCCCAAAAGTTGTAGG
>JAJCYJ010000065.1 GCA_029262975.1 Saprospiraceae bacterium | reverse complement strand
TTGCTTTTGATCCCATTTTTTGAATGGCATCTGGATTTGGACCGACAAAAATTAGCCCCTCTTCTTCACACCTTTTTGCAAATTCATGATTTTCTGATAAAAAACCATATCCAGGATGTATGGCATCGGCATTTGTTTTTTTGGCAGCCTCAATAATCTTATCCTGATTCAGATATGATAAACCTGGGCGATTCTCACCAATACAGACTCCCATGTCTGCATGTTTAACAAAAGGTGACAGACGATCTATCTCCGAATATACCGCTACGGAGCGGATGCCTAACTTCCTGCAAGTTCTTGATATCCGTGATGATACTTCTCCTCTGTTTGCAATTAGAAGTGTTGATATATCTGATTCTGAGATTGGGTTTTCCATTTTTTAGCGATTTCTACAGATAGTTAATGTCTCCAGACGCCATAACCATCACTGCCGTTAATGGGCTGATTATATAATATGGCCAATGAAAATCCTAAATAATTTCTTGTTTCTCTGGGATCTAATATGCCGTCATCCCAAAGTTCTGAAGTAGAATACCATGCCGAAGATTTGGAATCAACCTCAGCCATGAGCATGTTCTTGAGTAAGGCTGCTTTTTCTTCATCATAGGCTTCACCTTTTGAATTTGATGAAGCGCGTTGAACGATATCCATGACACCTGCCAGCTGTTCAGCTCCCATTACTCCTATTTTTGCATTTGGATAAGAGAATAAGAATCTTGGGTCATAAGAGCGGCCACTCATACCATAATTCCCGGCACCGTATGAGGATCCAATCATAAGGGTTAAATGCGGGACGGTACTGTTAGAAACGGCATTGATCAATTTTGCACCGTTCTTAATAATACCTCCTTCTTCATATTCTTTGCCTACCATGTATCCTGTGGTGTTTTGTATAAACAGAAGAGGAATATTGTTGACGTTGGATAATTGAATGAACTGAGCCCCTTTGTTAGCAGATTCAGAGAATATGACGCCATTATTCGCTAATATTCCGATTGGGTATCCATGTATTTTAGTCCAGCCCGTAACCAAAGTGCTGCCATATTCTGGTTTAAATTCTGAAAATTTTGACCCATCGGTAATTCGTGCTATTAATTCCCGGGCATCAAAAGGTGTTTTTGGATTAACAGGAACGACACCAAGAATTTCCTCTTGATTATAAATAGGTTCTTCGATCTCATCAAGTGGTGTCATATGGGGCTGCGAAGTCTTCACGAATGTCATAATCTCTCGAGCAATCCTGATGGCATCATATTCACTTTCTGCGAGGTAGTCGGATACACCGGATACCCGGCTGTGCATCTCGGCACCGCCAAGTTCTTCGTCAGTAGCAATTTCGTTAGTCGCCATCTTGACAAGTGGGGGCCCTGCTAAAAAAACTTTTGCTGCTTTTTTTTGAAAGATTGAAAAGTCAGACATCCCGGGTATATAAGCACCGCCAGCAGTAGCATTGCCAAATACTACGGAAATAGTGGCTATTCCCATTTTCGATCTTCTTGTAATTTCTCTGAATGACTCGCCACCATAATTAAATATCTTAGCCTGGTCAGGGAGATTGGCCCCACCGCTTTCAACGAGATTTATAGTGGGTAATTTATTTTCTCGCGCAATCTGCCCGAGACGCAGTCCTTTGAATGCCGTTGCGTAGTCTACAGATCCTCCTTTTCGGGTACCTACATTCGAATTGATCATGCAGAGTTTACCTGAGACAAGACCTATGCCGGATACATTTGTCCCACCAGCTCCAAACCCACCTTTTCGCTCCATTCCTGCTAGTGGCATTAACTCCAGAAAAGGACTGTCTTGATCAAGTACTAACTCCAATCGTTCACGTGCGAGCAATTTTCCTCTTTTTCGACCGCGCTCTATGTGATGCTCCTTGCCTTGAAACCTGCTTTCGGCCATGTGTCCTTCCAGTTTTTTGATGAGCTTATTCATCTCGACCAAATTATCACGGTAGGCCTTACTTTGGGTATTGATATTAGAATGTATGGTTTTCATATGACGGTTTGAATTAAAACATTACTGTGTTCAGACGTACATCAAACGGAATCCCCAAATTTTGATATAGTTCTTCACCAAAAAATGATTTGAAGGCAGCTATGCCCTTGTCCGTAAAATATGGGACGATCAAAGACCAAATCAATTTGCGCACTTCATCGTGTCTATGAATACCGCGAAGCGCATTTAATTGTAATCGTGACATAGTGATCGTCCATACAGCTGTGCAAATTGTATTGTATGTACCTGGTACTGATTCCGGCTTCATATTACCCTGGTTTATAGCGAAAGCAACAGCCTGCTGGCTGTCGGCGATGAGTGTATTTGTAAAATCTTTGAATTTTTCATGTATCAATGGATGACGGATTACATGTAAATCCATAAATATGAACGCATAACTCGATTGAAGATCACTATAAAGGGTTACCTCTTTATCCAGGTTTTCAAAAGAAGGAAAATCCCTTTTTTGTGCGCGGCATGCTTCTAATTCCGCCCACATCTGCTCTGCTATTGCTGCTAATAGCTCTTCTTTATTGTAATGATAAGTGACATTTCGGCGATCTAATTGCATTTTATCGGCAATATCACGCATCGTGATAACTCCATAACCATATTCATTATACAATGAAATCGCCGTAGCAATGATTCTTTTTTTTGTATCAATCAACTAGAAACTATTTACGTATGTGGAAATAAAGATATCAATTTTTTCCCAAAAGGAAAAAATTGTAATCAGATATAGGACAATGGGTAAATGGTCTCATATTGGAAGTAAAAGACCAAATACTATTTACCCATCATTTTGCATGTGGTTGTCAACATAGGCTAAAATGACATAACACCTTCACCAGGTATCATGGACAGATCATTTTTGCCCAGATAAGTTGCTTCTGCCATTCAAGAGGATGAAGTGGCCAGCGGGGTCTGGATGGAAGAAATCTTTTGTGATAGCAGACTTCGCCTATTCGAGACTACTACTTCTAAGACTATTGAATTCTCCGATAACCTGTTTGATCAAGGAGAAAGCTGTCAACACTGTAGATGATCAAACTTGCATTATATAGACCTCCGTCACAATTCATACTTACAACAGTCTGATTACAATCGGGAATTGTATAGCTACAAATAATATCATTATAATCAACACCTTCTATTTCGACAGTTCCTGAGGTTCCCCCTTTCCAGGTCATGGTTCCTTCCATATACCTTGCAGAAAAAGTACCATTTAATGTTTGTGCAGCCAGTGCACAAGGGTCTGAGGGTGAGGTGTTTTCAGCATCTGAAGCCTTTTCTTTATTGGCACCAGGTTGACAGGAAGAAATAATCCAAACTAAAATTATGAGGTATGCCGCTTTCATGGAACTTATATGAATTGAGTGGCGAAATTACATAATAGTGAGAAATTATATTTTTAAAAACCTGAAATCTTTAATGTATCTCTCATTGGCTTTTCTGAAGCATGATTCATTTTCCAGTAGGCATCATGAAGCTCACTGACTTTTACTGCCTCAGAAGTCCTTTCTGTTTTATCAAATGCAGAAGGATATTTTTCTAAAAAGGAAATGATCCGGTAAGGAGATGCACTTTCATATGTCAGAGATATAGAACGGTTGTCATCAGGATAGTTTATAGAAATCATTTTATGAGGACCACTATCTGACTTGGTGATTATCGCTTTTTGCGCGAACATTTTCCCATGAGAAAGGCGAAGGTATACAAGGGAGGGAAGCATCTTAACATCCCCAGTTGGGATCAGATCCGGGTCAATCCTAAGGAGATTCATTATTTCGTCTTCAAGAAGATCTGCTTTTACAACCTTGTCCTCGTCACCTTCTGATTCAAAGTAGGATCTTAACTGTACTCTATAGGCAGCTCCTTGCTTGTTAATTTGAACAAAACTATGACCACACCAATCCTGTGAAGTTAAAGTAACTTTTTCTGTGCCTCTTCCATCTGCTCTCGTAAAGACAGATGTCATCATAGAATAGTCATAAAGACCTGTGGTGAAACGTCTGAGCTGGTTCGTTTTCAAGACGGAAACTGAATTTTTATTAACATAGTTGTCATTCTTCACTTGCTTATCTGTCAGAAAGTCTTCAGTGACAAATATCAGAATGACTTCACCGTCATGTACTTCCCGGTATCTGTTTTGCTTGAGGGTATATTTAGATACTTCAGCTTTACCGCTATACCAATACGCCGGATCGAGGGCTTTTTTGGATCCTGAATTATCGGCGACAACGGATAAAGGGGCAGTGGAGACTAGTAATTCTTCAGGAAGCTCAGTATGACAAGAAGCAAGCCCGAATAGAGTTATTAGAATAATATATTTCATAGCCTGCATAATTTAAATTCGAATTTTACAACAGTATGTAAAGTACTGATTGATATGAATTGTTTTGTTTTTTGTAGTAAATTTTGGGTTCTCGAATATTGAAAACTTGTCTTCTTGCTAAATTCTTTTAGCCAAGGAGTCATATTACCATTATATGTCCGTTATATTTGAAGCGTTCGAACTATCATGTCAAAAATACCCAACACAATCACTCTATGTAATGCCATCTGTGGCATGCTTGCCATTCTGCTTGGTAATGCGGTGTTAGGCGCTTATCTGATTCTTATAGCGATGATCCTGGATTTAGCTGATGGTTTGGCTGCGCGGGCATTAAATGTTAAGAGCGAATTGGGCAAACAATTAGATTCACTTGCAGATCTAATTAGTTTTGGAGTTGCTCCGGCATATCTGTACTATCATATTTTTAATGATACAGAAGCTTTACTGGCATGTCTATTCTATGTATTATCAGCACTTTTTAGGTTAGGGAAGTTTAATACGCTGGATTACATGAAAGATTTTAATGGTCTTCCGACACCAGCGGCCGCAGGTATTGTAAGTGGTTATATACTAATATATACACAAGACAATGTCATTACACCAGGTTGGTTGCCTATGTTGGCTATTATTCTCACGGCTATTTGCATGAATATCCGAATGAGTTTTTTCTCTTTAAAAGGAGAAAGTTTGACAAGGGATTGGAAATTATGGTTTGTTATTTTATCTACCCTGGCAGCACTTATTTTAAATCCGAGCTTTGCCCTAATTGTATGTTTTGGTTCTTATCTGGTAGTCTCATTTGTCAGTGGCGTAGCCAGGAATGTTTGACAGATTGAGCTTTTCTCTCTTATTAGATTCTGAAATTCAATAAATTGGTAGTGGTTTCTTATAGCTTAAGCATGTACATTTGCATCTTTCATAATTTATAGTAGAAAAGGATGGCTATTATCATTACAGATGAGTGTATTAACTGCGGTGCATGCGAACCAGAGTGCCCTAATACTGCTATTTATGAAGGTGGGGTAGAATGGAAAATGTCAGAAGGGACATCCCTCGCTGGCGACTATACTTTGGAAAATGGCAAAATTGTAAGTGTCAATGATGAACAATCACCAGTAGATGATGAAATATACTTTATTGTTCCTGACAAATGCACAGAATGTGTTGGCTTTCACGAAGAACCACAATGCGCTGCTGTTTGTCCTGTAGATTGTTGTGTGCCTGATCCTGATAGAGAAGAGTCCGAAGAAATCCTGGCGCTAAGACAAAAGACGCTCCATATCGAAGTATAGGTCTAATGCGATAATGCTTTAATGATAGAATTGATAATTGATAATTGATAATGAAGGGGAGAAGGTGTAAGGTGGGGATTCCGCTTCTAAGTGTGTGTTGGACGCAGGGCTAAGCCTCGGACCAGCTGCCATCTTTCCGTGAAAGGCTATTCGAAAGAAGGCATAAGATATGTACCCTAATAAAATCCTATACTTGCTATACTGCCATAATGATTTGAGGATGGATTGCTTTAATGCTATAATGCTGCAATGATAGGATAGCATTAATTTAGGCACATAGGCACATAGGCACATAGGCACATAGGCAGATTGGCACATAGGCAGATTGGCAGATTGGCACCAAGAAACATAAGCCCTCAGGCATAGTCACTAGGTCACACAGGCACAAAAAAAATAGAGAAAGAGAGGTCTAAAAACAACGATAGCTTGTCCTTTGGGAAAGATCAAGCTATGTGCTATACAAGTAAAATCAGTTGGAATCGATGATTGCTTCAGTAAAATTAATGGGATATCAAACCACTAAATACCTAACCATTTATCATATTCCTCATCACCTAATAATAATCTTCTTCTCCTTGCGGAGATAGAAAACCATCGGGCGACAGTTCTAAAAAACCTTTTAATGACGTTCATGGGTAATAATTAAAAAAGTAAACTCACAGTAAAGTACGTATGAGAAGACGAAAATGTTGATATGTCAAGTGTGAAAAATCAAAAAAAATCCAAACTTTAACATTTCAAACTGTAAAATTATCTCTCAGGTCGTTTTTACTACGGGTAAACCACTAGTGTTTACCCGGGTCACTTTTTTGGCAAGAATATCTCGGCGATCATGCAGCGTGCACTGCCGCCGCCGAATTGCTCAATTGTACCAAGTGGTAAATGTACAATCTTATTATATAAATTTATAATATTTAGTTGTTCTTCTTGTAGAGACTTATGGGCTGCAGAAGACATTACGAGCAGATTTTTGTCATCGTCACCTTTTACTTCAAGCATATTGCCTGCAAAAGCAAGAATTTGCTCTCTGGACAGATGAACGATAATTTTACCGGAATTGGATAAAGATGCACAAAGTGCCTTTCGTTGGTCCAAATCTTCTATACTCACAGTACATATAGTTGCAATATGTTCGCCCAGTGCCATGATAACATTAGTATGATAATAAGGTATGCCGTCACTATCAGTGGCGTTAAAACCGACCACCTTGTACCCAATTTTATCACCATAAGCACGTAACACTTCCGGATTGGTTCTGATACTGTAGCATGCGTAGATAATTTTATTTGGGCGATCAAGTATCATGCTACCTGTACCTTCCAAATATTTTTCTTCAGACTCGAATTTTAATAGTTCACGGTCTACTTGAAACTCATATTCTTTGGCAAGATTTGTAATAATATCTTCACGTCGTTCATTTCTTCTATTGGGACTAAACATCGGATAGAGAAAGATTTTACCTTCCAAGTGCGAGCTGAACCAATTATTGGGAAACACAGCATCCGTCTTAGCAGGTGTCAGGGTATCTTCAAAGACATAAACACGAACACCCAATTCTCTCAGACATTTGACCATATTGTCAAATTCACTCCGCGCCAAATCCTTAATTTCATTGGCAGTCAGATTTGTTTCTGCATTTTGGAAGGCATTGTTTTCTGCCGTCTCAGAATTATATCCAAAATTTGCAGGTCTAACCATGAATATGGTATCGGTACATTGAGCTTCTTTCATAAAACTTATTGAGCCGCCTCAGTTTTTAATTTTGTAGCAATTTCATGCCCCAAATATTTATCAATTTGATGATGTGCCAAGTAAATTAGCGGAGTCAAAAGTACTGCCATCACAAATTTATATAGATAATTAACGATTCCAATAGCCAGGACGCGTACTAGATCCCAATCGGCACCAATGTAAAATGCTATGAATAACACGACGAAACTATCTATGAACTGGGAGATAAGCGTGGAGCCTGTCGCGCGCAACCAAATTTTATTTTCGCCGGTTATTTTCTTAATCCTATGAAAAGCCAGAACATCCACAATCTGACCTACGAGAAATGCAAAAAGACTCCCCACTATTATCCACAGACCCTGACCAAAAATTCGCTTGAATGCAAGATCCATATCGGATAGCTGCAACACAGGATCAGGATGAAGCATGCCACTTTCATGTTGCCACCAACTATTAGGCGTCAATGAGATGGCCATGTAAATCATGAAGAAGGCATATAAAATCAAAATGATCGTAAAATTGGATAGTAGTTTGACCCCTTTTTTACCAAAGTATTCATTTATTACATCCGTCAAAACAAAGACCACAGGCCAAAGCAGTACTCCAGCAGAAAGATTAAAACCTAAA
>JAJCYJ010000064.1 GCA_029262975.1 Saprospiraceae bacterium | reverse complement strand
TAATGTTTTTCTTCCCGGAGGTTCTAATTATAAATATTTAGAAAGTAAGATTAGTTATACTTCCGATCTTCGTAAAAAAATCACAACTACTACTTCGATAAATTTTGGCTCCTATTTTGATGGAAGTCGTTATGGTGCATCAGGCAGCATTACCTACAGATATCAACCATTTGGATTTGTGTCATTGAATTATTCTTATAATCACGTCAATCTGGCAAATCCATTTCAGGCAGTTAATATTTGGTTATTCGGACCACGTATAGACGTGACGTTTTCTAAAGAAGTTTTTTTAACCGCATTTGTTCAATACAATAATCAATTGGATAATCTGAATATAAATACTCGTTTTCAATGGCGATTTGCCCCTGTTTCGGACTTTTTTATCGTCTATACGGATAATTATGACACGGGACCTTTAAGTAATTTTGGAAGCCGAAATCGTGCTTTGGTGGCTAAGCTTACGTATTGGTTTAATTTGTGACATAATTGACTGGCTTAGACAATAGAAATACTGACTTTGATTGAAATCTACATAATGACAATTGCATTAATTTTACGACCTTTCAATACTCTTATAAATCTTCAGTTTTTATAAATATCTCTTACAATGAAATACAACTTTTTAGGAAATACAGGTGTAAAAGTTTCATCACTTTGTTTTGGAACAATGTCATTTGGTGGCATTGCAGATGAGGCTACATCAAGAACAATGTTTGATACATGCAGGGATTCCGGCATCAACTTTTTTGACTGTGCTGATGTCTATGTCGGTGGCAAATCTGAAGAGATTCTGGGCAAACTTATCGCAGATTGTCGTGATGAGGTGGTTATAACGTCTAAAGTTTATTTCAAAACCGGAAAAGACGTAAATGCTGGTGGTGCTAATAGATACCACATTGTGCGGGCCCTGGAAGGAAGTCTCAAAAGATTAAATACTGATTATATAGATCTTTATTTTATTCACAGATTTGATGATAAGACTCCTATTGAGGAAACACTCCGGGTACTTGATGACATGGTGTCCCAAGGTAAAATACTGTATATCGGAGCAAGCAATTTTGCTGCCTGGCAAGTCGCTAAAGCCCTGGGTATCTCTGATACGATGGGGTGGTCCAAATTTGTCTGTCTTCAACCCATGTATAACCTGGTCAAGCGTCAGGCCGAAGTAGAAATACTCCCAATGGCGATATCAGAAAATGTGGGCGTAATCAGTTATAGCCCGCTTGGAGGAGGACTATTATCCGGCAAGTATGGCAAATCTCTAAAACCAGAATCAGGAAGACTCATGGAAAACAAAATGTATCAGACTCGTTATGGTGATGAGATGGTATATGAAGTCGCTGATCGATTTACGCAATTAGCTCATGAAGTGAATATAAATCCAGTTTCACTTGCTATCGCCTGGGTCGGTGCACACCCTGGTATTACGGCTCCAATAATAGGGGCCAGGAATCTCGCTCAACTAAAGCCATGCCTGGATGCTGTACATATTAATATGGATCGGGAACTTTATGAAAAGATAGCCGGGTTATCTTATACACCGCCACCTGCCACAGACCGCAATGAAGAAAAGACAGATCATAATTATGGGTTGCGATGAATCTACCCTTTAGATAGTGTCTCTGATATATCTGTTTTTGAAGCTTGAATTGCTGGAAACAAAGACGCAAAAAATCCGAGCACAATTGCTGCAAGCAATAACCATAACTCATTGGGGAGCATATAGAATCCAGTAAAATCATATCGATAATCATCTCGCATGACTTTCCCGATTATTGCCATTCCTGTATGACTTAGAATTATCCCGATGATATATCCAAGAATGGCTAACAGGATTCCTTCTAATATAATAAGACTGAAAATTGTGAATTTAGAACCGCCCATCACACGCATGAGTGCGAGTTCATATTTTCGTTCTCGCAGAGAACTATATAAAGCAATAAAAATGCTTAGACCCGAAACAAAAATAATTACAAAGGCGAGAATTCTTAATGCTTTTTCAGCATCATCCATCATACTAAACAGCCTGTTAATTTCTATCGCCGGGGTTGCCGCCTGCATGTCCGTATTTTCGTTAATACTGCGTTGCATATTCAGTGCCTGAAAGCTTCTTCCTTTAAATCTCAACAACAAATTTGTGATAGATTTATCACCGTCTTCTTCTATCAACTTTTTCGGTAATTGCGCGGAATCTGAATGGTCCGAATGGTCATGCCCGTCGTGATCAGAGGATTCATGCCCTTCCTCATTTTCGTTTTGGCTTTCTTCATCTATATTATTTGAGGCTTCTTCGCTTGTATTTGCCTCGTGATCATGCACCTGCCAATAAGTCTGTGGGGTTGTTAATATTAATTGATCTATGATCGTACCTGAAGGTTTCAAGATGCCTGTGACAATGAAGTCATCAACATCATCATGTTCCAGATCATCATCATCGGCAAGACCATGAGAGCTTTTGAACCGACTTCCTATCTCGAGCTTGAGCAACCTTGCGACTGACGCACCAAGAGTTACCTCGAAGTTTCTTTTAAAAAATGTCCCTGACGAAAGATCTACGTGGTACCATTCAAGGATATCTGAAGTGGTCCCAACGATTCTGTAACCTCTGTAAGAATCACCCAGTGAGAGCGGAAGCGCCGACTCTATAAGCGGGTGTTTGGGATTAAGAAAGGGTCGGATCTCACCAATATCAATATTGCCTGTAGGTGCATCAATATGATACATACTGCTCAGGATCATTTGTAACGGACTCCCTTTAGCACCTATAACCAAATCTACTTCAGCAAGATTTTTCTCAAAATTTTTCTGTACCTGATCTTCCAATAAAAATAGCAGAGAAATCAGGCCTACACCTAAAGCAAATAAGATTAGACTCAGGGCCGTGTTAAGCGGTTTGAAGCCTAAATTCTTCCAGGATAATTGCAGCAAATTCATAAGCTCACCATTTTGCCGAAATTATCTTTAATACGCTGATCGTGCGTCACGACTACTAATGTAGCATTATGTATATCCGCTTGAGCTAACAACAATTCTATTACCTGCTCTGTATTCGCATCATCCAGCGCAGATGTCGGTTCATCGGCAAAAATAATATCCGGACCATTGATGAGGGCCCTGATAATAGCGACTCGTTGTTGCTCACCGACACTTAATTCATGCGTCTTTTTATGTTCTTTCCCGGTAAGATTGAGTTGATTTAAAAATTCCAGACACTTTGGTTTGTCAACACTATACCCAGCCAATGATTGAGACAAGGATAAGTTTTCTAAGACGGAAAGAGATCTTATAAAATGAGGTACCTGAAAGATCATCCCTATATGTCTTCCTCTGAATTTGTCCAATGTAGCATCTGACATTGCTGATAAGGATTGATCCATAATGTTTACATCACCTTTCGTGGGTTTGCGTAGACCTGCTAACAAATGTAGTAAGGTAGTTTTGCCACAACCTGAAGCACCGATAATCAACGTATGATTACCTTTTTCAATTCTTAAGTCTGGAAATGATAATAAGTTGTCTTCA
>JAJCYJ010000063.1 GCA_029262975.1 Saprospiraceae bacterium | reverse complement strand
GTTCCGAAACTCTTAGATATTTTTTCTGCTTTTATCATTGATTTAGCCCATTAATAAAAGTGCTATAATTAAATCTGCAACCAGAATAATTATGGATCCATAGACCACTGCCCGTGTACTTGCGTGGCCCAATTCAATACTACCTCCTGTAACATAATAACCTTGAAAACATGCTACAGAGGTGATTATAAATGCAAAAGTGACAGCTTTGACGTACATGATTGTCACATTGTAAGAATCAAACAGAAAGCGCAATCCTTTTTCAAATTCCCAATTGGTAAGATCGGCTACATAAACTGCCGCTACATAGCCTCCACCAATCCCAACAATAAAGGCAATAGTCACTAATAGGGGGATAATGATTAAGGATGCTATCATTTTAGGCATCACGAGATAAGCGGAAGTATTCACGCCCATTATTTCCATCGCATCGATATGTTCTTTTTGCCGCATACCGCCTATCTCAGCGGCCATAGTCGAGCCAACTTTCCCGGCAAGTACAATGCATGAAAGTGTCGCGGCCATTTCGATAATCATAATATCTCGTACAATGTAACCGATGTAATAACGGGGTATCATCGATCCTGATAATTGGTAAGAAAACTGAATAGCGGTTACTGCACCAATAAATCCGGATATCAACATTACAATAGGCATAGAGCCCACGCCTATGTCATACATTTGGCGAATGGTCTCCTTATAATACATTGTCCAGTTTTCCGGTTTGGAAAATATATCCGGTAACCAGGCTATAAACTTTCCGAGATCTCTTATCAGCTGCATAAAATGATGAATAAAACCTTCGTGGATATCCAAAATTAAATCTATCCAACGAGGATGCGAAATTAGGCTATTTTTGGAAGTCAAATTTTACAAGCTTGAATGTAATTATAACTGGTGCTACAAAAGGCATAGGAAAGGCGATAGCTGAGATAATGCTATCTGAAGGACACAATATTGCGATTTGTGCAAGAAATGAATCTCATGTTTCTAAATGCATAAAGAGATGGCAAAAGGCATATCCTCAAAGAAATATTATAGGCTTCCCATGCGATATGGGTGTAAAAAGTGACATTGACAGCTTTTTCGACCATATTATGGAAGAAATGAAGGAGATAGATGTCCTGGTAAATAATGCTGGTTTATTTATCCCTGGTGAAATCGTAAACGAAGAAGAAGGAGCTTTGGAGCAAATGATTAATATTAACCTGTACAGTGCTTACAGACTGACCAGGCATATTGTTCCCTATATGATCAGAAATGGAAGGGGACATATATTTAACATGTGTTCTGTTGCCAGTATACTGGCTTATCCTAACGGAGGGTCTTATAGTATTGCGAAATTTGCCTTGCTTGGATTTTCAAAAGTGCTGAGAGAGGAATTGAAATCCAAAGGTGTTAAAGTAACCGCTATTCTTCCGGGTGCTACGTGGTCTGATTCATGGTCAGGAGTAGAATTGCCACAAGCCAGACTGATGGAAGCAAACGATATAGCTATAAGTGTCGCCAGTGCCTTAAAGATGTCTCCGTCTGCAGTAGTAGAAGAAATTATAATAAGACCCCAATTAGGAGATTTATAATATGTGCCTTGTATCATATATTCCTGCCTCGGACGGATACATTTTGAGTTCTAACAGAGATGAAAGTCCTCTGCGCGATGCTACCGATCTCATTGATGAGTACACAAAAGAAGACCATATCTTTTTTCCTAAAGATACAAAGGGAGGAAGCTGGGTCATTGTATCTCAAAAGCACAGGGTTATATGTTTATTAAATGGAGCATATAAAAACCACGTTATAAGTCCGCCTTATAAGCAAAGCCGTGGATTGATGATGAAACATTTTTTTGACTATTCTACGGCTGTAGCGTTTTTTGAACATTATGATCTTTGGAATATTGAACCCTTTACGATGATCATTGTAGAAGATCAAATGCTTTATGAATATCGATGGGACGGATCTACGAAGTATGTCAAACGGTTAGATGTTCATAAGATTCATGTATGGAGTTCTTGTACTTTGTATACTGACCAGGCTCAAAATAAAAGAGCTAAAATCTTGAAGTCCCTTCTTGTTTCTCTCGATTTATCAGATTTACAATCCGTAAAAGAGGCACATATTAAAATCGACGAAAAAGATTTATACAATGGATTGTATATGGATCGTGAAGGAATCATTCAAACGATTAGTCATACACAAATCAAAAAAACATCTGAAAGCTTACAAATGCATTATTATAATTTGATTAATAATAAGTTGAAAATAAAGACGGTATAGTCTTTTATATTATAATAATTAATAATATGTGTTAATTTCTTTATCAGATAGTTATATATTACGTTTTTTAATAATATATTTGCTTTCCAATAG
Organism: Saprospiraceae bacterium; assembly: GCA_029262975.1. Lineage (GTDB taxonomy): Bacteria > Bacteroidota > Bacteroidia > Chitinophagales > Saprospiraceae > JAJRXG01. The sequence goes on along the minus strand of JAJCYJ010000063.1, from coordinate 11,933 downwards.
CATTCATTCCCATCCTCAGTAAAGTTCTGCCGCTATTTAGTGGTATTAAAATTAGTTTTTGATAAATGTACTGCGGTACAGACCTAAATACTTGTTTAAAAATAATTACGATGAGAAAAGCCAAACTTTTCACTTTACACATATCAGTGATACGCACACTGCTATTAATATTACTTGCCTCTGGCATATCACAAAATGTTAATGCTCAAGTGGATTGTCCTCCACTTACTGTTTTCTGTCAAGATTTACATACGACCTTCATGCCAGATTCATGTATGGTGGAAGTATGGGCAAAAGACTTTATTAACAAGGTCAATGATCGAGAGACAAGTCTGGATGACTTCATTATATCCTTTGAGGAAGATAGTGAGGTGATGAGTAAAATATTTGAAAGTGTTGATGGCAATTCTTTTGAGGTAACCATTTGGATCACAAGTCGTTGTGACACTACCCTTAAGACAAGGTGTATTGTTCTTCTTGATATTAATGATAATACCGGATTCTGTCCCACGAAACCTTGCCCGGTAGATCCAAATCCCTGGTGTGGCATGGCTATAATTACTTGCTCTACAGTCCAAACAAGACCTTCTGAAAAGATCGGTCATGTAGCAGCTATACTTGATACAAGAAAAAATTCTAATGCTCCTCGAGGGGATAATTGGTCCGACCCATTAACTGAGGATGCCGATGTGCTTCCGATAGCGAGACCTGAGGCCTGGCGTATAAGTAATATAGGGAATATTTTTGGTATTGCTTTAAATCCAACCAATGGCGATATTTTCCTCGCTGCTTCAGATGTATATGATTTTGATTTCCAGCAATTCGTAACTTTTGGTCCGCCACCGCCTTCAGTTACTGGGCCCGCAGGCTCAGCTGGCATATATCGGTCGAATATTATTAATCCCGAAGCGACAAATGTTTTTGTGTCCACCACAAGTGTCTATCCAGCACCTGCTAACTTTAATGCCACCATAATAGGCTCTAATCTTATCCCGAACACAGGAAACGATCCTGACGACACTGAAAAAAGTGGAAATGGAATTGGCAATATTGACTATGACTTAAGATCAAATCATATTTTTGCTTCTAATCTAGAAGATGGTAAATTATACAGTATTAATGCTAACACCGGGATCATAACGGATGTCTATGATCCTTTCACAACTTATGAGCATTCACCAGGACTTGTTCGGGATCCGGACAGAATCTGGGGCGTACAAGTTTATGATTGTGGCATAACTTCGAGGCTATACTTCGCGAGAAATTCGAGGGTAACATCTGTCGTTCCCGATCTTATTGAGCCAAAAGAAGTGTGGAGTGTTGCTATCAATCCAAATGGAACTTTCGCAAGTGTGGAACGAATCGAAGTAATCGTAGGAAAAGGAGATATGTCTAAACTTACGGATTTGTCTTTTAGTAATGATTGCAAACAAATGTTAGTAGCCGAACGTGGCAATGCTCACTCTGCAGAGTTAAACAGATATGTCCAAGATGACGAAGGGGCTTGGTTTTTTGACAGACCATTTTATGTTGGCATCGTCGATTTGAATAATCAAGGGCCTATTTATCCTGATGGTATAATAGGAAATTCTTCAGGAGGGGGTTCAACATTTGGACCTACAGAACAAGAATGTGTCATCGATGCAGTCTGTGATGACCTTGTATGGGGAACTATGAACTGTGGGGATATTATAGCAGATGACGCTGATCCTATAAATTCAGTGGACTGTGCTATCTATGGTGCACAGGGGATTAATGCAATGGGAAATGATACTGCAACTAGCAGTATTACAGATATTTTTATCTCAGTTGATACCACCTCTGATCCGATAGATGTATTAAGACTTAAAAGCAACTTGGGCGATATAGAAATTTTTAATTGTTGTTGCCCAGCTGAGCCGGGAAGAAATAAATTGGAATCAGGAATTCGTGCGATGATCGCAGGTGAAATATACACTGAAGAAAAAGGAAGAGTTAAAGAGACGACAGTGTCTGTGAACATTGACAATGCTCCAAACAAGAAGATTACCAATGTTAATGGAGAATATCTCTTTGAAGATGTGACCATGCACGGTTCTTATACAATTGTGCCTGAGAAGAAAGGAAATATTAATGATGGTTTAAGCACATTAGACCTGGTCTTGATTCAAAGACATATTTTGAATTTAGCAAACCTCAATTCTCCTTACAAAATCATTGCAGCGGATATGAACAATGATGAGAAAGTCTCGGCAACTGATTTAGTGCTTTTAAGAAAGCTTATTTTAGGATCCTTACAGAGTAATGACATCGAATCTTGGACCTTCGTTCCAGCTTCATATAAATTTCAAAATCCTAATGCTCCATTTCCTTATGATAGAACAAAACTTTTATTGGATCTAGAAGAGAATGCCATGCATGAAGATTTTATTGCAATAAAAAAAGGAGATGTAAACGGAGACAACTTTTTTAATTTGCATGCACTAAGTAGAACTTCCCAATCTGCGACTTTAATCATAGAGCAACGGGGCGAATTTGCGCATGTTATATTAAATCAGGACGTCTATATGTCAGGATTACAATTCGAGCTTAATTCTAACGAATCGTTCTTGTCAGAAAATATAGTTCCAGGAATTTTAACTGTAAATGAAAGTAATGTCGCTATAACCGACAAATCGTTCAAATTTAGCTGGAACAGTATAACTTCTAATACCATTAAAAAAGGAGATATTCTTTTCTCGTTTGAAATAAATGGAGAAGGAGAGCGTCAATTCTCATTTAACTTAGAGAATATAGCTCCTGAATTTTACGATAACAAAACACAGAAATATAATCTTTCAATAGAGAATCAAAAAGCTGAATCTTTTACGACTCTTCTCGGTAATAGTCCAAATCCATTTTCTAATGAGACCATTATTTCATTTGACTTGGCTGAAAACCAAAACGTAACTTTTGACTTTTTTAATTTAGAAGGCAAGAAAATTCATAGCGTCAGAAGTGATTATAAGTCCGGACAAAACTTTATCGCTTTAAATGTCAGTGATTTTGGCGTCAGTTCAGGAAGTATCATCGTTTACAGAATGACTACTGCTGGCTTCACGGATACCGGTAAGATGCTTATTATGGAGTAAAACTTAATACTTTAAATAAAAAGAGGCGGTCTTGTAATGAGACCGCCTTTTTTGTTTTTAGCTTAAGTTGAAGATAGAAATATGTCTGATTCGGGCCTTATATCTGACTATGAGCTGTTATCGTATTAAGCGCGATTAGTTGTTGATAGCCTCAATTCAATTAAGTGGTACAATTCATTTCTTCGCAACAGAATGACCCGTAGACGTCAAAGCTTTGTAACCAGGGATAGAACGAAGTGGCCCCCCTGGTGAAAAGCGAAGCAATTGAAGGGAGTTGTCGGCATTTTTCTTTGCCCGCCGAAGCTAAAGCGAAAGAGAGGTAATTCGACCAAAAATGGTGACAATACCAAAAACGAAATTTGGAAATGCCCACGATTTAGATAATGAACATTTGCCGGATTTCTTCGAAAGTGTCTTCCAGACTTAGATAAATTGTGCTAAACTGCCGCACTGAGACTATTCAAATGATAGATTCTCTTTATATCCCGTGAAATCAGTCCTGTAGGGACGAAATATCGCAGTCAGAGTCATCAGACACCGGGAAATCAAAGGTAAAACCACAAGAAAGTTTCTTTTAAAGCCGAATACCTTAAAGTACTCAAGAGCAATGGCGCTGATCCGAATAATGACCATTTACCCAATGCTTTGTGTTTGGTACAATAAGTGACCTCTTCTAATAATCCTGGCCAAGATGTGTTATCAACTCTTCACCGGCTATATATCTAATCGTATTTTCTAGTTTTATCTGCTGTTTAAAGATATCATGGATAGGCTTAACACCTTTCGGTGCTTGCGGAGACTTGAGATAAAAAGATAGCCATTCCTGTATTCCGCTCATCCCAGCCCGCTTGGCAAGATCAAGAAATAATGCGAGATCCAGAACAAGTGGAGCCGCGAGAATAGAATCTTTACATAGAAAATCAATTTTTATTTGCATCGGATAATTGAGCCAACCGAAAATATCAATATTATCCCAACCTTCTTTGTTGTCTCCTCTTGGAGGATAATAGTTAATCCTCACCTTGTGATATAGGTCTTTATATAAATCTGGATACAATTCAGGTTCAAGGATATCCTCAAGTACGCCTAATTTCGAAACTTCTTTTGTCTTAAAATTATCAGGATCATCTAATACTTCTCCATCCCTATTGCCAAGAATATTGGTAGAAAACCAACCATTGATTCCTAGTGCTCTGCATTTAAGACCTGGGGCCAAGATAGTTTTCATGAGTGTCTGACCCGTTTTAAAATCCTTACCTACTATTGGGGTTTTTGTTTGTTTAGCTAACTCAACTATAGCAGGAACATCACAAGATAGATTAGGGGCGCCATTTGCATAAGGGATGCCCATCTTCACTGCGGCATATGTATAAATCATACTCGGTGGGATATCCTTATGATTTTGACGAAGACCTTCTTCGAGACGCTCAATTGTCTGATGTACTTCACCTTCTTCTATATAGATTTCTGTAGAACCACACCATACCATTACTAGGCGTTCGCAATTATGCTTTTCTTTAAAATTGCGAATATCCTCCATCAGTGCTTCGGCAAGTTCCATTTTATTCTTGCCATCCTTTATATGAGTCCCATTTAGTCTTTTCGCATAGCTTTTGTCAAATACCGCCTTCATGGGTTTAATGGCTTCGAGTTCAGGCTTTAATTCATGTAACAAGTTTTTATCCAGGACTTCCGCATGCATAGCAGATTCATAGACATTATCATCAAACACATCCCAACCACCAAATGCTATATCCTTAAGAGGTTGAATACCAACTACATCCTTGATAAATGGCTTGTTCAACTGGGTTCTTTTGCCGAGTCGGATACGTCCCATTTGAGTAAGAGACCCAATTGGTTTAGATATACCCTTATTAATCGCATAAACTCCGGCAATAAAAGTTGTCCCTACTGCCCCCAGTCCAGGGATAAGAATTCCTAATTTACCAGACGGTTTCTCTAAATTCATGAACTTAATTTTTTATTTATCCGTAATTCAAGGTTAAAACTCGGATTTAATTTTTGTGCGGCAAATGTACATAAAACTGTGAGACAGTGATAACCGCCATAGCGGTTCAAAGACATGAATAGTATGATTTGGTTTTTATCCTCTATCCTTATAATATTTATTATAATATTCCATATAAGCTCCGGATGTGACCTCTTCTAACCATTCTTTATTATCAAGATACCAATCAATTGTCTTGCTTAACCCTTCTTCAAAATCCAATGACGGCTTCCAGTTTAATTCGGTCATTATCTTTCCTGAATCAATAGCATATCTTAAATCATGTCCTGCGCGATCAGTTACAAAGCTGATCAATTCTTCGCTGCTACCCTTTTCTCTGCCGAGTTTATCATCCATTAGCTGGCAAAGTAGTCTTATAAGGTCTATATTCTTCCATTCATTGTTGCCGCCGATAGCGTATGTAGTTCCTCTATTTCCTTTGTGAAATATTGTATCTATAGCACTTGCATGATCCTCCACATACAACCAATCTCTCACATTTATGCCAGCACCATAGACAGGTAAAGACTTTTGATGGAGTATATTATTAATAAAAAGCGGAATCAACTTTTCTGGAAACTGGTACGGTCCGTAGTTGTTAGAACAATTGGAGATTACGATAGGTAATCCGTATGTGTGATGAAAGGCTCTGACCAGGTGATCCGATCCTGCTTTAGAAGCAGAATATGGGCTTTTGGGATCGTAAGAAGTATTTTCAGTAAAAAAAGTGTTCTTTCCTAATTCGAGTGATCCAAATACTTCATCGGTTGAAATATGGAAGAATAATTTGCCTTCCATTTTGCTTTTCCACGTGTTCTTCGCGCTCAAGAGCAAGTTAGCAGTACCGACAAGATTTGTATTTATAAAGGCTAATGGATCTTCAATAGATCTATCGACATGTGACTCTGCCGCAAGATGAATTACAGCGTCTGGCTGTTCTATTTCAAAAAAATGACTTATTTCTTTCAGGTTAACAATATCAAGACGGACGAATTGATAATTAGGTAACTGGTCGACGTCTTTTAAATTTGCCAGATTACCCGCGTAGGTCAATTTATCAAGATTGATGACTTGGTAATCCGGATATTCATTTGCTAAACGTCTTATTAGATGAGATCCTATGAATCCTGCTCCTCCTGTAACTACTATTTTCATCCTTTAGTCCATAGATTAGTTGATTAGACGGTTTAAATATGCACCATATCCGCTCTTTTTAAGAGGTTCCGCCAGATTTAACAATTGTACTTTATTAATAAAACCCATTCGATAAGCAACTTCTTCTATACACCCAATCTTGTAATCTTGTCTTTTTTCAATAACACGTACATACTCTGAGGCATCTGATAACGAATCAAATGTCCCTGTATCCAACCATACCGTTCCTCGTTGCAGTATACTAACAGATAATTCTCCCTTTGAGAGATATACTTTGTTTAAATCAGTAATCTCATATTCTCCACGGGAAGATGGACGTAGGTTTTTAGCGTATTCCACAACCTTGTTATCATAAAAATATAAGCCTGGTACTGCAAAATTTGATTTCGGCTTAATAGGTTTTTCTTCAAGAGATATAGCCTTCAAAGAATGATCAAATTCTACAACTCCATATCTTTCAGAATCATGCACTGGATATGCGAACACCTGAGCTCCCTCAGACAGCCTGGCACTATTTTGCAACAATGTACTAAGCCCGGAGCCATAAAATATATTATCCCCAAGTATTAATGCCACAGAATCAGTCCCTATAAAATCTGCGCCTATTACGAAAGCCTGTGCCAGGCCGTTTGGAACCGCTTGTTCTTCATATGAAAAAGAGCATCCCAATTCTTCTCCATCTCCAAGCAATCTTTGGAATGAAGTCTTATCTTCCGGCGTAGTGATAATAAGAATTTCTTTTATCCCGGACAACATCAGTATGGACAACGGATAATAGATCATCGGCTTATCATAGATGGGCATTAACTGTTTTGATATAGCCTTAGTAATTGGATAAAGTCGGGTGCCAGAGCCTCCGGCAAGTATTATTCCTTTCAATATGGTTCTTTTTCGTGGCCCAAAATTACAAATAAAGTACCTTTCGTGTCATCGGTCACAAAGAAACCAATTGCAGGCCAAAATATTATCTTTAAGTTTATGGATTTTATGAAGTAATCAACTTTATTAAAAACAAAATTCAAAACATATTATAGATTGGAAATCTCTAAAAATTGGATTAATGGTGTTGACATATCAGCTTTAATTTTCCTTTTTATCCCAGTTCTATTTTTTGGTTCCGTATTGACTTTTGGTCTGGCCAAAGACTTAAATCCTATCGTCTTTATTAGCCTGCCTGCTCTCTTGATTGCTTATATTTTAGGAAACCGACAAGCTTCATTCCCGCTCAAACTATCTTCTCGGGAATTGGGTTTTTTAGCCCTTTTAGTTTGGATGTTTCTTTCATTCTTCTGGGCGACGGACCCTTCTAAGGTGCTCTATCTTGCTCTAGGTTATTCCTGTCTGTATATTTATATGTTGGCAGTTAAAAATGCCGATTTATCTCCCGCAACTTTGCAATTCATTTCTAGAATCTTCTGTATTCTCTTTATTGTCCTTTTGTTTACAACGTTTTTCATAATTATAAACAAAATTCCATTAAACTCTTCGCTTTTGGGAGCACATAGAAATAAAGTTTCTGCTTCTGTCTTAAGTCTATTTCCCTTTCTACTCTTTACACTTGGAGATCAGAAATTCTTTAAGGCGTTGAAGCTTATAACAGGGATTGTACTTTTTTTTATTCTGCTAAATACAAATTGTCGTGGAGGCATATTGGCTTTAATCGCCATACTCATGTTCTACTTCTCCATGCAATCTGACCAATTTCCAATGAAAAAGGTATTGATGACCTCATCATTGTTAGTAGTTATAGCCTTTTTGCTAGCGTTCATCCCATCCGTCAAAGAATTTATTACTTCATCCAGAATATATGTTGAATTCTTTGATGCCAATGAATTTGATCGTTTATACATGGTGCGTAACTCAATTTGGCTTTTTCTTGAAAACCCTTTTAGTGGCGTAGGATTGGGGAACTGGCGATTAGAGGCTTATGCCAATGGTTTTGCAGATTTTTCATACGCATCGGAAATTTTTAGTTTTAGGACGTTAAGTAATCATAATATTTATACCGAATTATTGGGAGAATTAGGCTTTCCGGGACTTTTCCTTTTTTTATTTATCTTTCTTTGGCCTGTAATCCATGTCCTCCGAAATCATCAAACCTATACTAAGGTTGCCCATGCGTGTTGTGGAAGTATTATTACCTTTCTCATTAGTAGTTTTTTCTATTCAAGTGCATTTTTAAAGAGTGGCTCATTTAGCCCACTATTTTTATTAGCTGTATTCTCTTTGGCCATTTTAATCTCTGAAACATCCAAAAACCATATTGTCCAATTGCCTTCGAAATACACCATAACTCCTGTGCTATTGACGTTATTAAGCTGTCTTTCCTTTTTCTGTTTCGAATTATTTTCAGAACATAAAATCGAAGAATATAAAGGAATAAGAAGTGATTCCGAATTGTATATTGATCGAATGGTAAGATTATATACCCCATTACTCAAGACTGATTTTAACTTCTATAGCATACCCCAAATGATTGGATATCATTCTCGTGGAACACCTAATCATTCAAGAACAGAAAGATACTATGAAGAGTCCATTTCATTTAGACCCTACGATGTAAACATCCTTTACGAATATGCTAATAATTTGTATACGCGCTTAAATAATCCCGATAAGGCCTTGACTTTTGCACGGCGCACATTAAAGATTCATCCAAATCATTTACCTACCAGAGTACTTCTTGCTCAAATGGCTTTAGATAAAAATCAACTCGAGGATGCAATGAGCTTTTTAACTTTTCCGGACGAAATAGAAAATAAATTAACCAAAATGAAAAATAGATCATTCTCAAATCTTTCAGGCCCAGAAATGAATCTTAAAGCAAAAGAGAGTCTGAGTCTTAAAGCACTTTATGAAACCCAGATTCTTAAAGCTGAAATTGATAGTCTTTTGTCAATTACCAAATAAGCTAGACCATTTTATGTCTTCAATCATTTTCCAATGGCGTCGTATACGTCAATTTATACGAACCCGAGTTGAATTGCAACCGTAGTCCGTTGAAACTTACTAAAGTTTGGCGTGATCTTTTCTTGGTTGTACATAGCTTTTAGCAAAAAAGATAAAATCCTGCCAAAGGCATCGCTTTTCGATCTCAACTTTAGCTTCCAACTTAGTCCTAAATGAAAATTAGCATACCTATCTTTGTATCATGAATAAGTCTTTTCTATCTAAAATTATTCCTTATATCCCAACTAACAATCGTGTGGAGCGCATTTGGAAGTTGGCAAAAATTGACTTTAAGAAACGATATTACAATAGCTATCTTGGTTTATTCTGGGCATTATTAAACCCAATAATGAAAATAGCTATTTATTATATCGTTTTCACAGTTATCTTTCCAAGCGATATAGAAAATTTTGCTTTTTATATTTTCGTAGGGTTCTTGTTTTGGATGGGTTTTACAGAAGGAACCAATAAGAGTTTTGCTCTTTTGCGTTCTAAGAAATATCTGATCGAAAACATTCAATTGAATAAGATTGATCTTTACTTGTCTTCGGTATTAAGTATTATGTTCGGATTCGCTTTTAACCTGGTTGCATTTATCCTTTTCTCCAATATTTCCGGTTTATTTACATCCTGGTATATTCTTTGGTTGCCTTTAATTGTGTTAAATCTCACATTGTTATTATTAGGCAGTTGCCTCATCCTATCGTCATTAAAAGTCTTTGTAAAAGATATTGACATGGTTTGGACAATTGTATTATTAGCAGGTTTTTGGGCAACTCCTATTTTTCATGACTCAGTTAGATTATTCGAGGTCGCTCCATGGATGAAATGGGTTAATCCAATGGCAGGAATAATTGTAAATGCCCGTGATGCCCTCATGTACAATCGCACTCCTGATCTGACTTTACTTGGGTATGACTTTATATTTGGATTGGTTCTGATCTTCCTTGGGTTAATTTCTCTTAAAAAATACGGTGTATATGCCATTGAAAAACAATAATTCCAATTATAGGGACCGGCCTACTGTGATTAAGCTTAAAAATATCAGTAAAAGCTTTAGAGTAAGAGAACAAGCAAATGATTCTGTCCGGGATAAAGTAATGAATCTGTTCAACTCTAATCAACTTATTACATATGATGCTCTGGTAGATATTAACCTCGAAATCAAAAAAGGAGAGTTCTTTGGTATAATAGGACATAATGGAAGTGGCAAATCGACATTACTTAACATCATAATGGGATCAATCATACCCAATAAAGGAGGAATCGTTGAAACTGAGGGTAAAATAATAAGGCTGGCTCTAGGGATGGGTTTTGATCCTGGATTATCTGCCAGAGAAAACATTTATGTTAACGCCTCTATCTTAGGTCTTACATTTAAAGAAATTGGTGAGCGCTTTGATGAAATCATTTCTTTTGCTGAGTTAGAGAAATTTGTTGATACACCTGTTAAGTTTTATTCATCAGGTATGCGAAGCAGATTGACTTTTGCTATTGCCGTGCATGCAGAAGCTGATATCTTCCTTATGGATGAGTTCTTCGGTGGCGTCGGTGACAAGTCATTTAGAGAAAAATCTGAGGCTATATTTGAAGAAAGTTTTATTAAAGGCCGGACTATTGTACATGTAAATCACAATATGCATTTGATTAAAAAGCATTGTGATCGTGTCTTACTACTGCATGGTGGCAAACAAATTATAGTAGGCCCTCCAAATGAGGTGATTGAAGCATATGATGAAATATATAAGGAAAAAAGTTCTTCATGATAAATGAGCGCATATTGTGTTCTGTCATCGTCCCTGTCTATAATAGTGGGGGATACCTCAAGCAATGCTTGGATAGTATCACCGCTCAATCTCTTAATAAAGATCAGTATGAAATAATAGTCGTGGATGATTGTTCATCTGATCCTGAGACTATAGAATTGCTTAGTGAAATCCAATCTCAAAATAATTATAAAGAATGTGCTTTACGGGTTATTAGTCATACCGAAAATAAATGGTTGGCTGCTGCCAGGAATACAGGAGTTGCTGCAGCAAAAGGCAGGTTTATACTTTGTCTTGATAGTGATGATTTTATAGACGAGCAATATTTAAAACGCGGCTGTCTCATACTTGAAGCTAACCCCAATGCAGGTTGGATATATCCTGCATATGAAAAATTTGGAAATTATTCTGATAGAATATTCCCTATCGATTTTGATGCAAAGGAGTTCTTTCTGAATAATCACTGTGTTCATGCATGTATTTTCAGACGCTCTGATTGGATCAAAATAAAAGGTCAGAGAGTTATACAAGCAGAAGACGGTTTAAAAACCTTTGAAGATTGGGATTTTCTCATCAGGTTAATGGCCATCGGCAGATATGGTATACCTCTTCAGGAAATCAGTTTTTATTATAGACAGCACATAAGTAGTATGGTCACCAGAAACTGGAAAGACCATATCGTTAGCAAGTACTTGCTTTATAGATATAATATACATGGTTACCGCAAACTAAAGAGCGCTGATAAATCAAAAATAAAGGATGCTTCAGAGGGTTGTGTTCCTCGTCAGTTATCTCCTTTGCCTTTTTTAGACAGACGAATTGCAGCCACAATAGCCAAAATTGTTCACGTAGAAATAAATCCTATTGACTTTAGAATATTCCTCAAGAGCATATTCAGACCTAATAAATTTATTGAAGATGTCAGAGGACTCAGATTTCTGCCGT
>JAJCYJ010000062.1 GCA_029262975.1 Saprospiraceae bacterium | reverse complement strand
ACGATACGATCGAAGTGCTCCACAATCATGGCATTAACAAGCTTCTCGTGCTTAATAGTCATGGCGGAAATAATTTCAAACCTCTGTTAAGAGAATTGGGTGCACGCTATCCCAAAATGTTCCTTGCTTTTTGTGATTGGTTTAGATCCGTGGACAAACACAAGTATTTCGAGGAACAAGGAGATCATGCAGACGAAATGGAGACAAGTATTATTATGTATCTCTTCCCTAATTGGGTTAATCTAGACATAGCGGGTTCAGGGGAGGCTAAGACTTCACGGATCACAGCGATTAAAGACGGATGGGCATGGTCAGAAAGAAAGTGGTCAGAAGTGACATCAGATACAGGAATCGGTAACCCTCACAAATCAACTCAACAAAAAGGAGAAAAATTCTTAAAAGACACGACAGACAAAATTTCTCAATTATTTTTAGAAATTTGCAATCTCAATATTGAAAATCGCTACCACTAGCAATTCTTATGTTATGGCCAAAAAAATCAAGAAGACTAATAAAAAAGCAAGTAAAAAGCAAGTAAAAGGGCCCGGAGAGTGGGAGGAAAGAAAACCAGTATTAAAATTTGCAGGTTCATTCTTATTGGCCTGTCTGATCTTCTTTTTAATAACTAACATGTCTTGGTTTGAAACATTCAGGGCACCCATACTCGATGTTTACAGTGCTCTTTCTGCCGTTATATTGAATATCTTCGGATACGGTGTGAAAGCATCAGGAGAAATAATAAGTTCCGCAGATTTTTCGGTAAGTATAGAAGAAGGATGCGATGCTATTGCTCCAGCCATATTATATGCTATTTCAGTAGGCATATTTCCAATCGCCTGGAAAGCTCGCTGGAGAGGATTGGTGTATGGTTTAATCGCTATTATGCTGCTTAACTTGATCAGAATTATCACATTATATCTTACTGGCGTTCATTTTCCTTCCTTATTCGAATTCATGCATGTCGATTTTTGGCAAGCGATATTTATCGTCTTTACAGTCGGTATTTGGATTTACTGGATGAAATGGGCAACAGCTATGACTTCTAATACCTCTGCGGCATGATCTTACGTAATCAACCTAATATTCTAAAATTCTTACTAATATTCTTTTTCGGTTATATTCTATTCTCACTATTACCTTTCATACAACCGGTTAGAACTGCAGCGATTTCAACATACAATGCTTTTCAACAAGTTGCCTTTAATACCTTTCACCCAACTGCTCGTACGGATTTCAGAAATTTTGAAGGCAACTCGGACGAATACGACTATTCCGTATACATCTTTCGAAAAGAAGAATGGAAAAGGAGCTCAAATAAGAAAATGATCCAACCCGCTTTTATCTTGAATCAAAACGCAAGACTGACAGCTTTTGGACCTTTTATAATGTTACTTTCATTGATCCTTGCTTCACCAATTACCTGGAAGAGAAAACTTTTTTCACTTGCTGTCGGGGCAGCAATCATATATATTCTGTTGGCCATGAAGTATACTGCTATGATCGATCAAAATGCAGAAATATTACGTCCTGATGGCTGGTCAACATGGGTAAAATTATCCACCCTGTTCAATAATGCATTCAGGACCCAAGAATTTATGGCGCTACTGATAATTCCCATATGGGCTATTTCATCCTTAAGAGCCAAAGACTGGAAATGGTTCCTGCAATAAATTGGCACTACTGTTTCCAATCCCAAATGATCAGTTCCCAGTCATGTCCATCTCCTGGCTGGTAACATAATAAAGTGCAAAAGCCCAGTGCCCGATGTGCCTCCAATGATCTGACATTCGAAGCCTCTACTTCTGTAATGCAATATTTAAACTGATCAGCAAGACACCCTTTATAGAATTGATACATTCTTCGAAATAATCCTTTTCCACGATAATCTTTATGAATACACACCTGACCCACAATTATATAATCAGTTGATAGAATATTTTGATTTTGAAAGCTTGTGTGCTCTATGCGTTCGAACATAGAATCTAATACATCTAACTCTCCACGCCAATTAGGGGACATTACAAGACAGTATCCTACTACACTATCCTTGTCCAGAATAATGACATGTGGATTGGGTTGGTTCATCTTTTTTAAAAGATCAAAATCATGTTTACAGGTGACAAAACCCTCGCTAAGTATCTCATCAGTAGTCAAAGAAGTTTTCAAATTAGCTTGTTGTAAAGCTAATATCTGTTCTAACTGATTATCTGAACTAACTTTTGTAATTGAAATATGATTCTTCATTATTAGACTTTTAATGATAGTATCATAGGCGCACGATCAGATAATCCATATATACGCCCTTCTTGCAAATATTTACATTCTGATACGATTAGCAGGAGCTCTTCACTCACATATATATGATCATAACTGAATCCATTCCTTTGTGACTGTACCATGATAACGCTCTTTCATTTCCATGAATATATCGAAAAGTGTCATGATATCCAATGGTCTCTAATCTATCCAATTCTGATGTATACCAAAATGAGTCTTCTGCTTGATCTATAAAATCTTTCACTGTATTAAAATCTCCTATAATTATTGATGTTCAATTTTACAAGTTGCTCGTCTATCAGAAATTCAAATAATTTATGTTTTTTCTTATGAGGAAAATAAACAGAATATATATCAAAAGCCGGATATCTCCCACAGTTGATGTTTTGATCATAAATTGGATCACACTTCGGAAATATAATTGTAGAACATGGATATTTGCTAGCAAGAAAAGTAGAGTTTTCAGAGACCCGTGCATGTGATGCAACCTAATATCGATACCCTAACTTCAGTAATGCATGCCTGATTTTAAGCCCGGATTGATTATTCCTGAATTCACTGATGGCAACAACATTGGAATTTTACTTTTCAATTGAGGATAGTATTTTAGAAATTCCAATGACCCCACTTCATCTGATATTCCATGATAGAATATCGAACATTATGCTTCTTTTCGGATTTTTTTAGATTGTTCAATGCTCGCTTTTAATGCATCCATAATATCAATGACGGGTGGAACATCTTCATTTTCCGTGATGCTTACTATTTCGTTACCTGCGATCTTTTCATTGACCAACTCCATCAGTGCATCTTTATATCTGTCCGTAAAGTCCACTTCCGCAAAAGGCATAACCAAAGATTCAACCAGGGTCTCAGCAAGCGCCAATTGCTTCTGATCTACATCAATATTGACCGTATCCGGAATATCACGCAAGGACCGGACCTCATCCGGGTATCTTAATTTATACATAATTATTCCGCTATCTTCTGCTCGCAACAACACTACATCCTCCTTCTCCCGAAGTATAATTCTGCCCAGCCCTGCTTTGCCTGACTTTTTAAGTACTTCACAGAAAAGCCCATAGGTTTTTTTCGCAACATCTCCGTTAGGTCCTATAAAATATACAGCTTCAAACCGACTCGGATGAACTTCACTGATATCTACAAAAGCTTCGATATCAATTACCCTTGTACTTTTTAATTTGATAGCATCCAGTTCTTGAGATTCGAGGACAACATACTGATCATCCGCATATTCATAGCCCTTCACAATATCCTTCATACCTAACTCTTCACTACAATTGCGACAGACCTTCCTATAAGAAACTCGGCCCAGGTCTTTTCTATGAAGCTGATTAAATGAAATATGAGAAGAAGAATTAATACCATTAAAAATTTGAACAGGTATTGTCACAAGTGAAAACCTAATATGTCCATTCCAGATCGATCTCATTACTGTTTTTTAAGTGCCTGAATATTGTTTCGTGAAAAGTACCATTTTCACTTCTCGAAGCATACTCTATTTCGCATTTTAATTTGCTTAAACCCAGGCGGTTTCATTTTCCTCCTCAATGGTCTGTTTGTCGGCTATTGAATTTCATCTTGAAACATTGATCCATGGGTAAAGTATTTTATCAAGATTGCTTAATTTCAGCCTTCTTCCATCTATACTTGTGTGTACGTATCTTACAGGCAAAATATAGATTTTAAGAAAAGAATTGAATGATACAATATTTCTTGCGAATGATGAGATTCCTATTGATATTCTGTGTTTTAAGTGTTTTTTCGTGTCAGGACAAATATGAAAAAGATATAGTAGAATGGCGGGCTGACCGATTAAAAGAACTCAAAGATCCTTATGGTTGGCCATCAGTGATCGGTTTATTTCATATGCGTAATACATATGCTTTTTTCGGTCGTACCGACAAGAATGACTTTATTATTCCTAATGCACCATCAAGTTTTGGAATTCTGAAGAAAACAGATACCGCCATCGTTATGACATCATATAAAAGCGTGCCTGTTGTCGTTGATGGCCAGATCCAACAGGTAGCACCACTTTTTTCGGATACACATCCGAAAGGGCCAACAATGGCATACTATGAAAATTTTCAATGGCATATCATAGAAAGAGATAGCCAACATTATCTACGTGTAAAAGACACCTTGAGTCAATACAGACAAGCCTTAACAGAGATCCCGTATTTTCCCATTGATAAAAAATACATTGTCTCTGCCAAAAAGATAACCCCACTTGACCGACCGACTGAAGTATCATATCAAAATATATTAGGTCAAAATATTACCAACCCTGTGGCAGCCTATTTATCCTTTGATTGGAAAGGAGAGCAGTACGAATTAACGGCGCTTGAAAATGACGACGAGACTTATTTTCTCATGATTCATGACGGTACAACAGGGATATCAACATACGGAGGTGGAAGGTATTTATATCCAAATAAATCCGATTCTCTCGGAAATGTAATCCTGGATTTTAACAAACTCATCAATCCTCCTTGTGTATTTACACCATACGCTACTTGTCCACTTCCACCAAAATCAAATCATCTTCCATTTGATATCGAATCAGGCGAAAAAGATTTACATCTCTATTAGCGTGTTATCAACTGATAGAGGCAGTTCATAAATTTTAACTTTTATGCTGCAAGAGTGAAAGTCTGAATCATGGGCGGGAAGCATATATATTTTTTCATCAAATAGAATTTTATAACATTTAACCTCGTTATTGTCGCAATATAGTTCGTAGAAATATGACCAGTCCATTAGGGCTTGTGATCAAAAACCAACACCATGTGCCACTTCAGAATGCTATCGCTCCTTTATTTTATCTCACTTTCTTCATTACTGATGGCACAAGATTACTTACCTGACGTAACCGTTGTCAATACAAAAGGAGAATCTGTCAAACTCAATGAATATGTGAAGTCCGGAAGCCCAAAAGTGGTAAGCTTATGGGCAACCTGGTGCGGCCCATGCAGGATGGAACTCAATGCGCTCAAAAAGGTCGCCGATCGATGGAAAAGTGACTATGATGTCGAGATTATAGCTGTCTCCGTTGATATTCCCCAGATGGTAGGTCGCGCCAGAAAAATGTTCGAAACCAATGGGTGGGATTTTACATTTTTTCATGATTCCAAACAGGAATTTATGGAAAAATTGGGTATTCAAAATATCCCCTATTCTATGCTAATAGATGGGTCAGGCAAAATTCAATCGATACAGACAGGGTATTACCTGAACTATGAAAAACAGTTGGAGCAGAAGATTAAAAAATTATAAGTATTCAGATAATTCCAGCCACCTCATTTCAATTTCATCCATTTCAGTTTGGATGGACCCAAGTTCTTTTGAAAGAGTAGTAATCTCTTTGCTATCGTCCAGACCACTTTCAAATAAATTTTGGATTTCGAGCTTTCGTTTATTGTATTTTTCTAATTTCAGTTCAATATCACTCATTTCCTTTTTTTCCAGATAGCTTAATTTTCTTCGTTCTTCAGCTGGTCCGGGGAGTTGATCCTGGTCTTTCTTTTTTTCTCCTGAAGGAGTTTTTTTAGATTTTGATAATTCTTTCCATTCGCTATAATTGCCATTAAAGTCCTCTACTATTCCTTCACCTTTGAATATAAACATATGATCGACTAACTTATCCATGAAGTAGCGATCGTGGCTAATTATAACCAGGCATCCTGAAAATTTTTGAAGGTAACTTTCCAAGACATTCAGCGTCAGTACGTCCAAATCATTCGTCGGTTCATCCAGGATTAAAAAATTAGGATTGCCTATGAGCACTGTTAGTAAATGCAATCTTTTACGCTCTCCCCCACTCAACTGAGATACATATACTTGTTGTTGCGCCCTGCTGAACATGAAATTTTCGAGTAAGGCACCTGCGCTTAACTTAAAGCCTTTTTTTAGTGGGATATATTCGGCGATATCAGTAATCACATCAATAACCCTTTTGTCTTCATCTATCTCAAGACCATCCTGTGTGTAGTACCCAAATTGCACCGTCTCCCCTTGAATTCTTTTACCCTTATCCGGAGCGATAAGTCCGGCTAGGATATTCACAAAAGTTGTCTTTCCCGTTCCATTTGGTCCGCTGATCCCGACTCTTTCTCCCTTCCTGAATTTGTACCAGAACTCTTTAAGAATAATTTTTTCTTCAAAACTTTTATGTACATCATGAAATTCCAGGATCTTTTTACCTAATCGAGTTGAATCCACCTCAATCTCAAAGACTTCATCGTATGTGATACTGCTGATTTCATCTTTTAGTTTATGAAATCCTCCAACACGGGATTTTGCTTTCGTCCCCCTGGCTTTAGGTTGCCTTCTAATCCAATCGAGTTCTTTTAAAAGTAGTTTTTTTGCTTTATCTAAAGAAGTATTATCCTGTTGGGATCTTAAGGCTTTTTTCTCCAGGTAATCCGAATAATTACCCCTGTATACAAATAAGTTTCCTTTATCTAATTCAATGATTTCTGTGCAGACTCTTTCTAAAAAATAGCGATCATGTGTAACCATGAAAATAGTGAGATTAGGGCTGGATAAATATTTTTCCAACCACTCTATCATTTCGACATCTAAGTGATTTGTAGGTTCGTCAAGAATTAAAAAGTCAGGTTCACTCATGATAATCCGAGCAAGGGCTAATCTCTTTTTTTGACCACCACTCATCGAACCAATTACCTGGTCCATGTCCATTAGGTTAAGTCTAAACAGAACTTCTTTAGCTTTGGCTTCAGCATCCCAGGCTTTGAGATCATCCATTTGAGCCACGGCTTGCTCGATCTCGACTGGATCTTTATTGATTAGTGCCTGATTATATCGTTTCAGTGCCATAATAGCCGGGACCTCCGACTTATATAAGATATCCTGAACTGAATGATGAGCTTCGAATTGTGGATCCTGATCTAAAAAGGCCAGCTTAATATTGCGGTTTAGCCCAATGCGACAGCGTTCGCCTTCAGGTTTTTCAGTGC
>JAJCYJ010000061.1 GCA_029262975.1 Saprospiraceae bacterium | reverse complement strand
CAAATCATATTCCTCTTTCCTCAAAAATTTATTTTTGAGATTCTCGTGAAAATAAATTTTATATAAGTATTGGTTTTTGACTAATAATGTCAAAAATTTCAACTTCGTCAAAATATGAATCGAAGCATTCAATTGCACATGTAACATTCGGATAACAGGAGTTATCAAAATTACATCGCCCATAGAACTATATCTAATTACTAAAATCTTCAAATAATTGTTTGTTGGTTATCGAACTATTTGCTTGTCAATACATAATTCTTGCATATTCTTGTATAATATTTGTAACCGTCGATCTACCTCTTTATCACCGCCTCCCCAAATCACCTCGTAACGATCTTTACCTTTATCAATCCATTTTATAAAGTAGGAAAGATTGCCTGGATTATTCAATTCGATTCCATCTTCGTGCAGAGAACTTAAAACTTTAAAGAATTGGATACATTGTTTCTTATCCAATCTTTCCTGAAGAATGAAGTCCGAATCAAAACGCTTTTTTATGTATGCAGTTCCATCACGAAATATTTTATATTCAGTGTAATTATTTGATATTCCTCCTAAAGAACCAAAGGAGATATATGTATTGCGATCCTGCATAAGAGTCCTTTGTTCAACACAACTTAGTGTTACAAACGCCAAGAATAATATTATACGATATTTCATGACAAATGTTAATGATCAATGTCCTATAGAGATACAAAGTAATATTAAACAGCAATTACTTCTTAGATGTAGTATTTTTATAAATTCAAATAACGCAATGGAGCAAGTTGTCTTAAAGGAAAAAACAATTTTTGATCGAGTTAGAGATTATTATCGAGGTGAACGAATTAGCAATGCTATTTTAGTACTTCTTGGAGGAGGTGCTATTCTTTGGACATTATTATTATTCCTATGGCGACAAGGTCAACTGTCGACAGGACTTTTTTATAGCGCATTTCCATTTAGCCTTTTTTTTATCATAACTGGCTCATATCGCTTTTATCGTTCATTAAAGAGATATCGTAGAGCTCACGATACTATTTCGGGCCGGAATTTTTTAATGGAGGATGAATTGCCTCATCTAAATGGCAGGTATGAGAGATTTCTTCAAAAAAGAAAGGTCGATACGATCTCCTTGTTAACCGGGTTTACTATCATTAGCTTATCTGTCTTGGCCGGATGGAATCACCTCATATTAGGTACTGCGATAAGTCTAACTATTTTCTCAAGTCTATTGCTCGTATTTGATCTATTTGGTCAATTCCGAACGTCTGAATTAATACATCATATCAGCAAATTACTCAAGTAAAAGGGTGATACTTTGCAATATCACCCTATCAACTACTAAAACCTATTAAAACCGGTGTAGGGTCATTTATTCAAATGAACCTGATTGATACAGCGGCGATTCAAAGAAAAGTATATTGAAGCAATTTTTACTTGGGGAAAACCACGTTTTGTCAAAGGGAAACACTTAGTATTCGGATATGGTAAAAGTTTCAGATTCACCTTGAACAAGAAGAAGTAGGATGTGGAAATTTATTTATAATACGCTACAATAGCTTTGCTACGGCAAATAATAAAAAATTTATGACTGATAAAACTGATTTAGCTGAACGTATTCTTATTTCGGTAAAGCACTTCAACACACTTTTGCAGATGTATTCAAATGACTCAATTCCAGGAAGAATAGCTCCAGAAAAATGGAGTCCCAGAGAAATCATAGGTCATCTGATCGATTCTGCAATTAATAATTATCGTAGATTTTTGTTGAGCGCGGCTAATAATACGCTCGTCTTTACTGGATATGAACAAACGAGTTGGGTTAATTTAGTTAATTATGAGGGAATGGAGTGGTCCGAAATTATTAATCTTTGGGTACATCTAAACAAACATATTTCGAGACTAATTAATAACATGCCATTATCCGTTCTGTTGGATAAATACGAGGTCCATAATCTCGATGAGGTGGGTTTTAATAAATTTCCCCGCAATGAATCAGCTTCTTTAAGTCAATTCATTGAAGACTATTTAGACCACATACACCACCATATGTCTCAAGTTGAGTCACTTTTGGCCGAAATAGATCATCTGTGAATTTTTAGATTTACAATATTATTTTCTGCTACCGAGGTATTATGAAGAATCTTCAACTTGGGTTCCGTCCTAATTCTAACTGACGAGAAATATACTTTCCGAGTATATCGAATTCCAAATTAACTGAATTCCCAATTTTAATTTGATTGAAATTGGTATGCTCGAAGGTGTAAGGGATGATCGCTACATCAAATGAATTTTGGACAAGGGAAGATATCGTTAAGCTAACTCCATTCACACAGACGGACCCTTTGGATACCAAGAGATTCTTATATAATTGTGGATATGAAAAAGTAAAGATCCAACTCCCTGATTTATCTTCTATTTTCTCACAAATGGCTGTTGTATCAACATGCCCCTGGACAAAATGGCCATCAAGTCGATCACCCAACATAAGACATCTTTCCAAATTGACCGTATTCCCCAATGCTAACTGTCCCAAGTTGGATTTATCCAACGTCTCCTTAATAGCTACTACCTGATAATGATCATTATTAATACTTGTTACTGTTAAACACACACCATTGTGGCTGATACTTTGATCCACCTTTAATTCCGAAATGAATGTAGCATACAGAGAAAATTCAATGTTCGTTCCATAGTCCTTTTTTCCAATCAATATGCCCAACTCTTCTATAATTCCTGTAAACATGCAATTATCGTATCAATTGAATTGTTCCATTTAAAATTTCCCCTTGAGTTATACCTGCGACCCTTTTTTCAAATACTTGACAAGTATAGTAGTAAGTGCCCTCTGCTAATTCTTTTTGATTAAGATTCATTCCATCCCAATTAATGAAGGGGTCGACCGTCTCAAAGACCTTTTGTCCCCAGCGATTAAATACCTTAAATTCAATTCTTTCTATAAATCTATTTTGGCGTGGAATGAAGAAATCATTAGCATTATCATTATTAGGAGTAAAAGTATTCGGTAATATATAGCTCGGACAATTATCGACACAAATCGTTTGAGATAATGAACTTTCATTGCCACTCATGTCAACTACTGAAATGGCATAGCAGCCTGCAATATTCTCATTTAAAAAGTGGTCAAATGAATTGTCAGAAACATTAACTTCTGCGAGCAAGGTCATAGGTTCTGCATCACTTTCCGAAAAATATACCCTGAAATATTGAATATCAAAGGCCCGAATACATGAACTATTATCAAACCGCCAGGTCACGGTGTTTATTAATTCTTGATTAAGGTTAATTACATTATCATCACATATTGAACTAATCTGAATTTCAGGTGGGCAAGGTGCGATGTCATCCATTGCTGTTGCACATGATTCATTACTATAATTAACTAAAGGCGTTCGTATCTCTGAAATATTGTATGTGCCAATACTTTCAATAACATAACAATATTCCAATCCATTTTCCAGACCATTAATAGTTATACTTTGATTTGAAGTAGAATCTTTTAATTGTCTTTCATTATTTACAATTTGATAAATCTTATAATTGTAATTATTCCAGGGTACCTTTTCCTCCCAATTCAAATTTATTTTTTCATCGCTTCCTCTAGTATTTAATAGTACGGAACTAGCAATATCAGAAGAAGAGCGAAAAGCATCAGTTCCACTACCAGATTCAAATGATAGACCATAACTATGTCCGTTATTCCGTGTATCCAAGTCGGAAAACTCCCAAATAGTATCATTAAAAGATCTAAAATCGCCAGTACCATAAGAAAAAGATTGTACCAAGGACAAGCCATTCCCATTTATATTGTCAATTCCAGATATATTGGTTTCATAGGGACCAATTAAAAGTGCAGTGTCAATTGCCGGGTTGGTAGGATTAATCCATTGCAATCTCAGGACACCATTGTTATTATCAGTATTAAGAATTGAAACATTAGTTATAATCGGTTCATCCCCCGAACTTAAAATACACACTTCGTTAGATGCAAGGCTTTGAGTGGTATTATACGGATTTCCTAACGATGTGAGTTCAGCAAATTCAGCTATAACTCGGTAGCAATATATTTGGCCAGGATCTATCTCAGCATCTCTTGCGATGAATTGGTTGCCTTGCTCTTCATTCGTCAGAAAAATTATACGTTCATAGCCTAGTCCTTCCAATCCACCACGACAAGTGTCAAGATCAATAAAAGAACTACCTGTTTTTCTCCAAACTGAAAATCCCTGAAAAAGCATTCCTTCTTGACAGTCATATGGATTATCCCAGGCAATAGTAACGATATTGTTTACATTTTCAGCTTCTGGATTAGTAGGAGGAGGTGCAACCACTTTAACTCTTATCGTGCGTAAAACTGCCAAACCACTATTGGGCCGAGAAGCTTCATCAGTTGCTCTTACTACGATTTGATAGAACTCTCGAGAAACATGATCACAAGTAGTCTGCCAGGAAATTTCTCCGCTCAACATTGAATTATCCATAGCTAAACCAGTCGTAAGAATAGCCGGACTTTCTGAAAGCTCAAAAGGGCCTCCAGACGCAGTTATTGTTAGTATTTCATTAGAATCAACATCTAGGGCGAACAATTCAATATTTATCAATTCACCAGCCACTACACAGATTTCATCTATAGTAGTAATCATTGGAGGTGAGTTTTCATCCATACAAGACCTAACAAGAATCTGCATGTCGCGAATAATAGAATTAATAAGCACTCCGCTTCTATACTCATTTATCTTATAGGTGATATTGTACTCACCGGTAAACTGAGGTGCGTCCCAGGAAAAAGCTCCCGTGAAAGGATCTAAACTAATCACATTGTCTGGTCCCGAGGCAATTTTATCTGGTAATTCATAATTGGGCACTTCCACACCTTGTTCTGAAAATGGCATGACCAATTCATATGAGAGACTGTCTCCATCTACATCATAAGCATTGGGGTTATATGTAAATATTTCACCGGCACATGCAAAATCAATAGGTGGTTGTAACAGAATAGCTGAACTATTACGACCCTGGAATCGTGGTTCAAGAAGTGTAAAAGTAGTTTCAATATAAAATCTAATATTAACTGAGTTGGGAGCGTCAATATTAAGTATACCCGCTATACGATTAGGATCGGTCATAGAGAGTTTATAAGTGCCCCTGGTGGGATAAGTATGTTCACTTACATATTCATTTCTTTTAATATCGCTGGGTAGTTCAAATCCATTACCATTGCTTCTTTGCACCACTGTACTATCGCCATCACCCCAAAATAAGGTCAGACTGTCCCTATCCGCATTAAAGCTGCTCGTCCGCGTATAAGTGACTATGGTTGCTCTAATTGTTAAGTCACCTATTTGTTCATAGGTAATCTCACCAGCCCTATTATGTGTAGCTTGTACATGCCAACATTGCAGGCAAAACACTAATGTCATAATTACACTAAAAAATAATTGGTGATGTTCCCTTGAATTTGATACCATAATTGAGATCATAACAATATTACTGAATATACATATAACGGTTTACATAGCACGATAGTTGACGACTTATAGGTACACTTTTTGCATTTATTAATGAATGCAAGACGAAATTTTATCATTACAACGAATTTCAGAATCACTCGAGCCACCAGAAAAAACAAGAGACAAATTATTCGAGCTGGTGAAAGATTACGCCAATTCATTTCTGAATAACCTGGAGACTCTACCCGCGTATGTTCAAGCCGAAAAAATAAAAATTAAAACTACAAAATTACAAACTGCATGGAGTATTGAAGAAATTCTGGAATGTCTGCAGACGGAAGTAGATAAATATGGAATCAACCCAGCTTCGCCTGGCCATTTAGGATATATAGCCGGTGGTGGCATTTTCGCATCAGCCCTAGGTGATTTTTTGGCGGATGTAACTAATAGATTCACGGGCCTAACCTTTGCCAGTCCAAATGCTGTGGCTATAGAAAATCAAATAATCAATTGGACAAAAGAACTTATAGGTTTTCCTACCGAAGCCTTAGGTAACCTCACATCAGGAGGGTCAATGGCCAATCTGATTGCCATTATTACAGCGAGAGATGCTCATAATATTAAAGCTTCTCAAGTTCAGAAGAGTGTTGTATATCTATCCAAACAAACACATCACAGTATTCAGAAAGCTTTAAGAATAGCTGGTCTTGACGAATGTGTGGTAAGATATATACAAGTAGATTCTAACTATAGAATAAACTATAATCACTTACAATCACAAATAAATAAAGACCAAAAATCTGGACTGAAACCCTTTCTAATCGTAGCATCATGTGGAACCACTGATACGGGCGCAATAGATCCGCTCAATACAATTGGTCAATTAGCAAAAGAAAAAAATATTTGGTATCACATTGACGCAGCCTATGGAGGCTACTTTATTTTATGTGACAAATTAAAACATAAATTCAGAGGGATTGAACTAGCTGATTCCATAGTGATGGATCCTCATAAAACCCTATTTATGCCATATGGAAGTGGTTTGGTAATTATACGTAATGGCATCAAACTATTTGAATCATTTCATTATACAGCCAATTACTTGCAGGATGCTAATACAAACATTGACAATATATCGCCTGCTGATCTTTCGCCAGAATTAACTAAACATTCCAGGGGGCTAAGAATGTGGCTTCCGCTCAAACTTTATGGTATAGAAGTTTTTACAGCTGCTTTAAGTGAAAAACACCTTTTAGCCAAATACTTTTATAAAAAGATACAAGAATTGGGATTCGAGGTTGGACCACCTCCTGACCTATCAATTTGTATCTATAGAATGAAAATTGATGGTGGAGATGATAACTTATTTAATGCCCAACTAGTAGACGCTATTCAACAGGATGGAAGAATATTTGTCTCATCTACTACGATAGATGATATTTTTTGGATTAGAATAGCAATTGCTTGTTTTAGGACACATTTGAAGACTATAGATCTCTACTTAAATATTTTAAATCAAAAGGTAATAGAGTTAACGAACACATAGTCTAAAAAGAAAAAGCCCCCTTTCTGCCGAAGCAGAAAAGAGGCCATCCCAAAAACCGATTTTATTCTACGTCTCTCTTAGTCGATTAAAATCATTTTTCTAGTAGCAGTGAAATCACCACTCTCTAATTGATAGTATAGAACACCTGAAGCACCAAGCTCAGACTTGTTCAATGTGATCTCATTATAGCCTGCGCCATAATTTTCAGTGGTCACAGAAATAGTCTTACCGGTAACATCAAATACTGTTAATGTAGCAGCACCTGATTGAGGTAATTCAAATCCTATCCTAGTATACTGAGCAAATGGGTTTGGAGTATTCTGTTGTAAAGCAAAACCTGCCTCAGCAAGAGAATTAAATTCTACACCCACGTCTAATCTATCTTGAGAAGATGTATATGCAACAGCTTCAGTCACTCTTGAGCTAATTGAGAATGCATCACTTAGTGAAACATTTTGAGTCGCTCTGAATGTCATAGTGAATAAATTATCACTTGAAGAAACTCCTTCAGTAGATATCCAAGCAGTAGTCACCGTACGTGCATCAAGTAGACCAAAATTGCTTTCGTCAACATCAATTGCACCTGAAGTTGTTCCAACGAATTCTAATCCGCTTAACTCCATAGTAAACTGGTAAGCTGAAATATCAGTGAAATTATCTGCAGATACAGATACTTCAACGAGTTCTCCTTTTAATGCAGTTGCATTATCCAATTGTAGTGTCAATTTACCGCTTGCAGTTCTTGAACCAGCAAGTAGTTCATTAGCTACAGCATTTCCACTGACATCACCAATCTTCACACCAATAAAGTTTTGATCATACATATTAGCATCAAGGCGTTGTATGCTCAATTGCTCTCTAAATGGCCATGGATTCTCATCATCTAATACTTGAGTTGCATCTACAAACCTCCAACTATTGTTAGATGGGAAGTTTTCAGTTAATCCTAAGATAAACTTACGTAGATCAACTAAGTCAGTTGCTGTAATCTTGCCATCACTGTTAATATCAGCTGCAATCAATTTATATCCATTACCCAATGACTGAAGACCTAAGATCTCCTTCTGAATAAGAACTAAGTCAAGAGTAGATACACCATTGATATAATCATCATTTTTCTGCGCCTTAATCTCATAAGAAGAGAACAATGCATTACCATTAAATGCATACTGTCCGCTTACGCTTGTAAGATCTTTAGCTCCAACATTCAATAAGACTTCAGCATTCTGAATCTTATCTCCGTTAAACATTGCTGCATTTCCACCAATGTTAGCTGCAGTAGCATTAAGGTCACAAACCTCAACTGCTCCATTCACATTCAATGTGATGTTACAGAAATCAACATTTAATTGTGCATCCTGAACATATAGACCAAGAACTAATGTCTCGCCTTGTCCAAATTCTCTCAACATATCACAAGTAACTAACAAGTTAGCTGAGAATGTACCAGTCTCCTGATCGTCAGTTGGGTTACCATCTGCATCAAGTAAGAACCAGTATGTTACAGCACTACAGTTATCAAATGAACCATTATCATAATCAGCTGCCCATATTTCTACAGTACCTGATGAAGGCATAATAGCTGTACTAAGATCCTGGATACAAACTGGAGTTGGTTGCTTATCGTCAACAAATTTGACTAAAGTTTCCTTCTCACCAATGTTAGCACATCCATCTCTCACCTGCCATACGATTAAGTGATAATCACCTTGCGTACCAACTTGTGAGTTCATAGTAGCACTTGTTCCAAATGCAGTCTTAGTCTTAAGTAATTTTCCTCTTTTGCTATCAGCATCAGACTCATATACTTCAATCCACCATGCTGCTCCGTCTGCAGATAAGTCAGTGTCTCCACACATATCTGTTACTGTAGCAGTGATGTCTTTGTTAGTATGACAATCATCATAATCATCACCTTTAGCTTGTGCGCCTTCAGTAATAGAAAGTGTTACTAAGTCAGAAGCATCAATTACTGGATCAGTCTCATCTATTACCTTGATCACTTGATCATAAGTATAGTAACCATCCTTATCTACTCTTGTATAACGGAAATATACTGGTCCTGCTTTAGCATTTTGCTTATCGCACCAGTCACACTCCAACTTAGTTACATAACCACCGTCTGGATAGTTTACTGGAGGATTAGCATAAGCTTCTCTGTAATCAGTCCACCATTGTCCTGAATGATCAGGATCGTAAGCATCTAACCATTCATCATCGATAGCCTGGAATTGATCATAAGCAGTATCATTTTCATCGTCAGTATTCGATGTATTTGGATCCCAAGTACACCAGTCAATAACTGTCCATCTTCTGATAATCTTCTTACATGCATCTGCTGCTTCTACTTCAAGAGGCTCAAAACTTGATCCTACAAGAGCACAAGCTGCTTCACACCATACTGGCTGACCAGTTTCAGGACCTTCAGCACAATCAAATGCTGCTCCCATATATACATAACCTTCATATTCTACGATTCTGTACTGCTCATTTCCATCTTTATCAAGAACAGGCTTACCCTTGGCATCTAACCAAAGTTCACACTCTCTAATCAGACCATCTACTTTTTCACCTGTGTAATGCTTAGGCCACTTAATTTCATAAGGGTTAAAAGCACTAGTTCCGCTAAACTTGATTTTAGTAGTACAAATTACCTGACCATCAAGGGTCCAAGTAATTACATCCTGACCATTTCCACATGCATCGGCATCACCGGCAATTGTGTACTCAAGATTAGACACTGTACATACAGCTGACTGGAAGGTAGGTGCAAAACTATACGGATCATAACTCTTACCACAAGCCAAGGTAGCTCCTGGGCTACAATAGTATAACGCTCTTGACTTATCTTCTACATTAACCGTACTCCATGAGTGAGAATAATGTCCCGCATCATTAGTTACAACTAGTGCCACAAGATTTGGCCCAAGATCTGAACAACAGAACTTAACAAAATCCTTACATATTGAGTATGGATAGTCAGGACGTCCTTCTTGAAGTTTCGTTGCTGGAACTCCTTTAAGAATACCATCATAACCACAACCTGCAGCATGATAAATCTGATTCCCGTTAACATATACTGGCTTTCCGTTAATTAAAATTGGGTTTTCCAATTCTTCTTTCAACAATAAGCACGTTTCTACCGGTCCACAACCTGCGTTATGAGATCCAGCATCAATTGCGTTCACAAAAACTTTAGCTATACCATCATCTGAAACAGTACCAGTAGGATCTCCTACGAGAGATACATTAACTTCATCTTCAGCTATTGCTACAGGATTGATCCAATTAGTAGGTACTACCCAAAACTGGAACTTAACATACTCTCCATGACTACCACAATCACTTGTAGCCGTCGCAGTAACATGAGCTTGTTCTCCGTACCATAAGTTTCTGAGTACATTATCTGAGCCAATATTACCAAATGTAGATGACCATGAAATATTTACGCCTGGAGCACAACTTCCATTAACCATTGCTGTCAATGGTAACTGAGCTGCACAAGTCCAAGGAGCAATAGGTACTTCAATGATACCACCTGGCCACATTGTGTAAAAGTCTATAGAACCATTGCTGTTCTTAGTAACTTTTTTACCCTGTACTTTAGTAAAGTATGGAGCATCTGGCTTCACTACGATCCACTGCATGCATTCCTTGATACTGCCATTACACCAGTCAAGTATCTGCCATGTACGCATGATCTTAGAATCAGGACCAGCACATCCTGCAAACTGCATATCAGTACACTTCACACTTAAGTTACAAGTAACTCCTTTAGGAAGTGGTAATGCAATAGGATATGTTTTACTAACATAAGTAGTGTCATAAGTAGTATCCTTAACTACCACATCAACTAATACCCAAAGTCCATTTAACAAAATTTTTGTTGGAACGATAGTTTGATTTATAGTCGCAGTGATTTGATCTATAGCAACTGCAACACCAGTACCTTTTCGTACATATGGGTAAGCCTTTTGAGTTGCAAGGTTTTCTGCTATAGTCGTACTATACGTCTTCTTAAAGAGCGCTAAGTAATAAGCATACACTGCATCTGGATCAGGATACTTGTCTCCCAAGAGTTCGCAAGATAGCTCAAGAGCATCATTGAAATCTGGTCCTCCCATTGGGCAAGTCACCATACTTGTATCAAGCGGCGTCTCGACAATAGAATCAAGTCTTAGCAGAATCTGAGACTTCGTTCCATCAATATTAACAAGACCTGTGATTCTTCGTTCTGTAACGAATCCATCACAAGCATTTCCTGATACTGAAGTATACTCACTAACATTAGTTACTGGAGCACCACAAGCACCATTAGCAGCCGCAGCTACATCCGCCAACTTTGGAAGTTTCGGAATCGGCTGGCTACACATGACATCCCACCTCATAGTATCAGGCTGAGGAGTCATTTTAATTTCATAATTGATATCACCCCAACATAACATTGGACCTGTACCATCACCATTTGTGAATAGACGGTACTGAGCGGTTCCTCCGTTAGAAAGATTGATATCGCTTAAAGAACCGGTAGCGGAAAATCCGGCACCAGATCCCGTCATGGGGAAAAGCACCCCATTAATTACAACAGATTGGGCCATCATAGCAGGACCGGTAGCTCCCAGCACCGCTTCATTGACCACCCATCCGCATTGCGCATCTACAGTAATATTTACTTCGTCGATACAAGAGCTTGATGTGGCTTGGGCACCAAGATTTAGAGAGACGAAACTCAGTAGAGCGAAAAGAAACAGAAAAGTAAAATTCGATCTTTTCATGAGATTGAGTTTAGTTATTAAAAGTTTTTGAGTTAAATAAATCGGTTTGATTCTCTGATCCATTAGTAATGATTTCGTCGAGGATCTTCAAATCGTATTAAACTGAATTAATACATTATAACTACGTTTAGCCATAAACTAAAGAGCCACAAATCCACATCTGGATTTGAGCCGACTACCGCCTATTTGCTATTTCTAACAAATCCCGGACGGACAGGGAGGATTACTCCTCAAGAATTTAGACTAAAATGGATATAGAGAATCTGCTTGGAGAGGATTACTTTTTTGCTCTGAACACTCAGAACGATTTCGTCTTAAATGGCATTTAGAATGCCGTAATCAGCCCAAGATGATATCATCTTTTCCTTAATAATGAATGACACCTTCCGCATCATCCCCACAAATATAGTATTTGACCTGTGCGGTCATCTCTAACATGTGGGGTATTTTAAATATATATTTTTTTTTTAATATGTATTTTGGCACCCCTTTGGGCCCCTTTGACACATCATTTATCATCAGTGTGAATTTAACTGTCTTATTAACTTGATACTAAAAAGAGGGGAATTTCTTTCTAAAAAAAGACGTCTACTATTCAAAAAGATAAAGAAAATGGGAGATTTTCAATTTTCATAGCATGAAAATAGAATCACCAAACACCCTATATTATTGATTATTGAGGATAATAGGCGATTGCCCTATCCCTTAAGAAAAGTATTAGATGTAATATTTGAGCTTAGAATAATTCTAATTCCCAGACGGGCTTGAATATGGCTGCAGTCTAAGTTTTAAGCTCAATTCGTGTGAGCCATTATTATACTGCTGAAACTTATGAACGGATAAATTATAAGCATAATGAAATCCAAAATTGCTTAATTGAGTGCCGATGAGAAAGCCAATACGCTGTTCTGCACCAATAGACCCTGTTAATCCAGCCGTTAATTGTTCATTTAAAAAGTCTGCTTTAAGATTTATATCTACATGTAGTGGCACATATAATAATTTCTTCACATAGATTGATGGTTCGAAGACCAGGTCCTTATCTTCAACTTCAAATCGATACCCAACTGAAGCAATATACCCAATCTCTGTATCAACAGGATCTCCATCACCACTTATGCGTTGACTTATGATTGAAGGCAATGTAATGCCATAGGAAAGCTTACCATCATACAGACCGTATACTCCTATACTTGCATCAAAGAATGAATATCCATCTAACCTGTTGACAATTTCTCTGTCACCTTGATCTACGAGCGGATTTAACAATTCTGAACTCCTCAATTTATGTTGGATATATTCACCAGAAATTCCAAATCCAATTTTATTCTTTTCGGAAGTAATTGTATACGACAAACTTAATAGACCCTTCGAAGTAT
Organism: Saprospiraceae bacterium; assembly: GCA_029262975.1. GTDB lineage: Bacteria > Bacteroidota > Bacteroidia > Chitinophagales > Saprospiraceae > JAJRXG01. Next base: position 4,768 of record JAJCYJ010000061.1, on the reverse strand, counting down.
TAAAAGCAGCATAACTGTCGCTCATCCCTAAAAGGCCAAGGCCAATCCGATTTCCTATGGGTCCCTCATAACCAAAAGCAAAAGTCTTTGGTGATCCAGGAAAGGAAGCCCAACTATTGCGATAGATACCAACAACTTGGCTATAATCATTTTGACCAGTAGCCCCGGGGTGCATGATAAATGGTGTCAAATAGTATTGTGTGAAAGCAGATCTTTCTCCAAAAAGCCGACTTTGGCCATTAAGAGCACTTGCAGCTAACATGACAAGTAGGATACCTATAAATATATTCTTCATAATACTCCTTTCAATTATTTCCGTTCAGGTCTTGCCTAATTATTCTATCTTAAAATGGATACAGTCCCTCTAAATATATCTCGCGATCCTGGTCCACCAGTTGTCAATACCCACATATATCCGCCCTCAGGAAGTGGTTCCCCCGACATATCGGTTCCATTCCAGTCATTTCCATAATTTGCGGATTCTAGAACCAAGGTTCCCCATCGATCATAAATCGTAAGATTATTTGGCTGATTACCCATGTCTACCAGACAACCTATAACGAAAGAGTCATTTACATTATCTCCATTCGGTGAAATAATAGCCCTTCCTACACATCCTGGGCCAATATTGGGCCCACAATCCTCAGGAATTTCGAGATTTTCAAAAATTACCTGACATCCATTTTCATCCTGAACAACTACGGTAAAAGGTCCAAATGGAAGGTTTTCAATTCGTGTGCCTGTAGTTTGAATTCCAAGACTCGAACTTATACTATATACTCCTGTACCTCCTGTAAGATCCAATTCTACTATTCCGTTACTTCCTCCCACTGAAGGGCAGGTAAGTACATTAATATCACTATTTGCAATTGCTTCTGGCTCTTCGATCGTAAAAGATTCTTCATAAGTATTCCCACAAGCATCCTCAATGCGCAATACGTGATCTCCAGCTGCCAGGTTACTTGCAGGAAGTGTGATCGCATTTCCATCCAATAAGATAGTAACAGGTCCTTGTGAACATCCACCTAAAATATCTCCTTCGATTGATCCGTCCGAGACCCCATTACAAGTCACTCCAAATCCATTATATCTACTTATTACTCCTTCAACAAGGGATTCGCCTGAAACAAATCCAAAATCAACCACATATGACTTCTCCGTTTCGCAATTATTTACAATATCTGTTATTGTCACAGCATATGTGCCGGGAGATAACTCTGATATGGTCGGTGTAGTTGCACCGTTAGACCAGTTATAGGTGAGACTATCCACTCCAGGGTTGAGTGCTATCATGCCATTAGGTGAATCCACATCTGTAACTGGAGTAATCATAGGGTCCAATGGGAATGAACTGTCATTCACCTCAAAATTATTAATACTCGTACATCCATTATCGTCTGTGACGGTAACTGTATATGTACCCGATTCTAGTTCTGATACAACTGCAGTTGCCGGAAGTTCATTAGTCCATTGATAAGTATAACTGCCATTGGCTGAGGTACCACCTGAGACTGTCAGCGAAATTTGGCCCGATGTTGAACAGGATCCATCTGTAACAGTACCCTGCACACTAAGAGTTGCTGGATTAGTTAAGACAACTGTTCTTGAAGCCGTATCTCCTGATTCATCACTTGCAGTTAAAGTATAGCTATCTCCTATAACCCCAACTAAGTTGCAACTTTCTGTAAGCGTCGATCCATCAGAATCTCTTTTCCATAGGCACATGACTGTACCTGTTGCGTCTGAAAAATCCACATTAACCACTCCATTGGTGTTTCCATTGCAGCTCGGTTGTGTTATGCTAATAATATTAATCGAAAGATCCCCCGTTGATCCACAATTTCCGATGGTTATTGTGCCACTATTCAATTGAGGATCAAGAACTTGATTATTAGGTCCTATTATTTCAATCGGTGTGTTATCTGCAATGAAGGAGACCGATGTACTCGTTGCAGAGCCACAAGTATCTACTGCTTGAAAGCATACTTGAAAAAGCGAAGTGCCATCAGGTACAGATTGTTCCGCGACAGGTGTCCATAAGACACGCAGCCTGTCGTTACCAGAAATGCTGAAGGAAGAGTTCCCTAAATTAGGTAAATTAAAATTGCGCTGCTCCACATATGTGACAACAGTAGCATCCCATTCCAAAGCAAATCCCATGCCCTGAATATCCGTGAACCCAATGGCTGTGATATCAACACATGTCGTCTGTCCTCTATTCACAGTTTCGTTGGTAACAGTGAGGCTTAGATCTGAACCTGCGGGCTCCATTCCGACTGTGATAGATCCATCCTGAACAAAGAAATCAACTGCTGAACCTATTTCACTCGAGAATTCTATTGCAAAATCAGGTAGATTCACAAAGCCAACAGAGCTTTTCGAACTTTCGGCTCCTATTACATCAAAACATAATTCGAAAAGAACCGAGTCATCGGGCAAAGTTACAGATGGTGTCGAAAAATCCGCTTGCCACAATATTCTCAAATCTCCCTGATCACTGGCTGCATTTCCCACATCCACACCAGTTAATGCCCCCTGGTTAATACTAGAATAGGTAATAATGGTAGGATCAAAATTTATTCCTGCTTGAAAAGCTCCTATTTCCGTAAAATTTCTTGTTGAAACAGGAATACAAACGCTCGCGTTATTATTTGTAAAAATATCAGGAGCTAATAAGCCGACTCCATCCATCATGCCATTACTGCCTACTGTGAAAATTGCATTATTTAATTCGAACTCATTAATCTTACCATTTGAATTCGAAACTTCAAATTCAAAATTTTGTAAGTTCCCCAGATTGACGGAAGAAGTCTCACCCGTATTTCCAACGACTTTAAAACACAACTCAAAAAGTGTAGCACCATCAGCAAGTGTAACTGAGTTCTGATCAATTAACCAAACAACACTCAATTCGCCTTGAGGGGAATTTTGATCATTAGCAGTTACCGATTGCAGACCGGCATCTTTAATCTCTGTGAACTCCAAGACATTAGGATCCCAAAAGACACCAGTTTGAAAACTTAAAATGTCAGAAAAGTTATCTGCTGTAACAGGTATACATACGGTTGTTCCCCCTGAAGCCGATAAATCTGCCAGATTAAGACTTAAAATGCCACCGTTACCATTTCCAGGACAAGTCGGGTCGTATATATTTATATTACCCCCATCACCTGTGACATCCAGTATATTAAAATCGTTATCAACTATTTCAATATCTCTTGGCGTATTAGATAAAACAACTTTCGTACTACTACATAAATCTCCCACCCCATTAAGTCGTATTGTGAAAAGCCTCGTGCCATCAGGCAATGATACCGGCTGGGTGCCTGGTCCACTCCAGGATAGCGTGATCTCTCCATCTTCAAGGACCACAGCATTATCTGGAGTCCCAATACTGCTCGAGGAAAAATCAGCTAAATCTGTAGTAACATTTTCTATACTGCTAAAACCAAATACCGACGCATCCCAATTAAGTGATAACTGCATCGAAATTATTTCAACAAACCCCGAGACTGTAACATCCACATCTACAGTCTTCCCAGACATATTGACGGTATCTGAGCTAAATGTAAATTCTATCTGCGAATGGCCGGTCCAAATTATAGAAAAGGATAAAAGTAGGGTAAGTAAGACTTTATTCATGTTCGGAAATTATCCATTAATAAGCAAAAATAATAATGTTTTTATCAACCCATAGTGGTTAGTGCTCAAAAGGCTCTATTTATCACAAATAGAGCCTTCTGAAAGGATATTAGAGTAAATTCTATATCCTGAGCTTTAAGTCCTGTGTCTGTAGTGTTAAAACTACAAAATTATCATTTTCCTGATCAAAGATCGCTGTTGCGTATGAATTTGATAGTAGTATATACCCTTATTTAATCCTATATCCTCTCGATTCAGGATAATCTGGTGTCTACCACTTAAAAATTTGTCTTTTAGGCTATAAACTCTCGAACCATTAATGTCAAACAACTCAAACGTTACTTCTTCTTCTTTAGGTATTTCAAAATCAATGAATGTCTGATGATTAAAAGGGTTCGGTCTATTTTGATATAAAATAACTTCATTTCTATCTTCAATCAGTTCTATATCAATAGAAAAAGCATGAAGTCGATCGTTATATAGCTCATTATTAAAGGTCGGAGTCGGATGTAATTCAATTAATTTATCTGAATATCCGGAAAGACCATTAGTGGCAAACGTAACCTCAAATAATTTTGCACCTTCTTGATAAAGATATGGACGAGCATTCGCAACTGCTATACGAATCACTCCATTGTGAACATGGATCATTTCATCAACGATTCCTATATGGTCACTGCTCACACCAATAAACTTGAATTTTTTCGGATTATATTCTAACCCCAATTGGTATCCAAGAGCATTTATATCTTTTGACGCTATTAATTCGACCGTTACTTGATCACTTTCTCGGATAATGCGCTGTGTGAGTGTAAAAGATTCTTCACTTCTTGCACCTGCGAATCCACTATTCGCAATCGCGGACGAATTCAAATCACCTATCTTAATTGCAAGAAGATCTTGGGAAATTGTTGATTCAATTTGACCAATGTTTATTATTGATTCCACAGGCCATGGATGCCTCGGATCATCAAATTTTAAATTTTTATCAATAAATCTCCAGGAGTCGTTGTCAGGAAATTCTGTAATGTGACCCAGAATCAATCTTCTGAGCAATACCATATCTACAGCTGACACTGAATTATTATTATTGATATCAGCCGCTATAAGTTTGTAAGGTGAATCC
>JAJCYJ010000060.1 GCA_029262975.1 Saprospiraceae bacterium | reverse complement strand
TAGATGTTGCCTTTCTTTTTTTACCTGTTGGGGCTTCTTTTGGAGGTTCATTACTTCGAAGATGGAAGATCAAAGCAAGCACATGACCACAAATACCTTCTTTTGCAAAGACAGTACAATTGCACTTGCAGTTTTGGAGGCGATCCTTGCTTATAGACAAGTTGTTCGTATAATGAAGGTTATTGTCAATGACCACGGCTTCCCAATGGAGACCTTTTTGAGAAGAAAGACCACTGATACTACCGTGGTCCATAACCTCTTCTGCTTTTATTAAAACGTCTTCGGGGACGCGTGTTTCGATCACGGACAAATCGATACCCTTATACTCTTTCTTTATCATGAAAGAGTGCTTTTACTATCAAAATAGGACAATATTGTCAATTTTATGTTGCAATTTCGTAGGAACTTGGTAAGGTAAGTCTGAAAACTGGTTTATCCCAAGAAGATCCAACAAAATTTCCAAAATAGATTATGAAGAAAATATATTTCATTCGGCATGCGAAATCCAGCTGGAAGGATATGGGTCTGGATGATATTGACAGACCACTCAATAAACGAGGCAAAAGAGACGCTCCGTTAATGGCAATTGAACTCTCTAAAACTATTGCCACTGTAGATCTTGTGATCTGTAGTCCTGCTCGCCGGGCTCGTGAAACCTGTTCTTATTTTATCGAAGCGATACCCCCGGGGCACAAAATTATTAGAGAGTCAGTGTACCATGCCTGGGTAGATACACTAATAGCAGAGGTCACAAAAATTGAAGATCATGTAGAAACAGCTTTTATTTTCGGTCATAATCCTGGTTATACATCCGTTTATAACAAGTTTAGTTCTGATCGGCTTGACAACTTACCTACATGTGGAATCTTTGAATTAATTTGTTCAAAAAAATGGTCGGATTTTTCACCATCGAATGTGTCCACAGGCCTTCTGATGTTTCCCAAAATGTTCATAAATGGTTAGAGGAATCTTCCAGTTATCTCTAATATTATTCCTTTTTCAATGCACGCCCGCTGAGGATCTTATGCTTTCCAAAGATAAGATGACCGATGTAATGGTTGATATCTCCATTGCTAATCAAGTAGTAAATATGTACAATCCTGAAGATCGAGATAGTATACGAATCCTGTTAACTCAAAGTATATTGAAAGTGCACAATCTAACTCAGACAGAGCTGGACACTAATATCTACCTTTATATGTCCGATTTTGAGAAATTCAGACCGTTATCCGAAGAGATGATACAAAAATTTGATTCGCTATCGACTCGTCTTAAAGAATAAAATAGAAATGGAACTTTCAGGTGTATGGCACAAGAAATTAAAATACTTATTGTAGATGATGAAGCAGATATATTGGAATTTGTCAGTTATAATTTATCAAAAGCCGGGTATAATGTTAAAACAGCAAAAAGTGGTAAGAAAGCACTTAAGATAGTTGAAGACTGGATTCCTGAATTGATCATATTAGACATTATGATGCCTGAGATGGACGGCATCGAGTTGTGTAGTACACTTAGGGAAATACCTGAATTAGACGATGCACTCATCGTTTTTCTCACTGCCAGAAATGAATCGTTTACACAGATCACAGCATTGGATGCAGGAGCTGATGATTATATCACTAAGCCTATAAAACCAATTTTATTAAAAAGTAAGGTCAAAGCGCTGGTCAGAAGGCACTACCACGTACAATCCAAAGAAAGGGGTAAGGACATATCACTGACTTTTGGTGATTTAATTATTGATACAGATGAATTCATGGTCACTTTGCAGCATAAAGAAATTAGTCTGGCCAAGAAAGAATTTGAACTCCTTTTGTTATTGGTATCCAAACCTGGCAAAGTGTTCAAAAGAGATGAAATATTGAATAAGGTTTGGGGTAAGGAAGTGATCGTAGGGGATAGAACGATAGATGTGCATATTCGCAAATTGCGAGAGAAAATAGGAAAGAGTTATATTAAGACGTTGAAAGGAGTAGGATACAAATTTAAATACTAAGTACTTGTGCTAAATGATATCTCTATAGGTCGGATTACTCTGATACTTTCTTTCTTGCTTTCAGCTATTTTCGTGCTTGGCTTTCTCATTCTTTACCTCTATGGCGGGATTTTCGGAATGTCCTGGCTCTCCTGGTTGACACTCCTTATTGCCGCCATAATACTGATATTTCTTGTCGTCAAAATCTATATCGAAAACTACGTTCTAAAGAAGATTAGGTTGATCTATAAGATGATTGGAAATTCCAAAAAGCACATTTCTGCCACTGAGCCGGGAAACCTGGATAAAATGTCAATTACCGAAGTGCATAATGAAGTAATGGAATGGACGCGTAAAAGAGAAAGCGATTTTACTGACTTGAAAAACCTGGAGAATTACAGAAGGAATTTTTTGGGAAATATATCGCACGAACTAAAAACCCCTATTTTTTCTATCCAGGGCTATATTCATACGCTACTAGATGGCGGTGTTCATGACGAAAATATTAATATAAAATATCTTAGACGTGCCGCGGCCAACCTGGACAGATTGCAAAATATCGTGGAAGATCTCGAAATGATCAATAGGCTTGAATCTGGCGAAGTCTTACTGAAAACTGAGACTTTTGATCTTAAGGTCCTGGTTAGGGAGGTAATGGATGATATGTTGTTTATGGCAAAGGTTAATGATATTGAAATAAATATTAAGGAGGGTGCTAATTCTTCTTTCAAAGTATCTGCGGATAGAGAAAACATCCGGCACTTATTACTGAACCTGATTGCCAATGGGATAAAATACGGAAGAAAAAACGGACATGTTTTCGTAGGATTTTATGATTTAGATGAAAAGATCCTGGTAGAGGTAGAAGATGATGGGATAGGAATTGACAAAGCCCATCTCAATCATATTTTTGACCGCTTTTATAGAGTCGATGATAGCAGGAGTCGTAAAAGTGGCGGATCTGGATTAGGGCTTTCAATCGTTAAACATATCCTTGAAGCGCATCATCAAACGATCACAGTATCAAGCATTCTTAATGAGGGAACAACTATTGGATTTACACTTGACAAAGGATAAGGATAACTAAACGACTAATCAGCGTAGCCAGCGTACGCAATCTTTGGATCAGCAAATGGAACATGGTTTAATTCTTTGACAAGTTCATCTCTTGAATTGAAGAAAACCGGTAAATCATGTTTTTCCATTGGATCAAGTGGCGGAAAGTTTTCTCTACGATGATTGATTTGTCGACCATTCTTCCAAAATCTAAAACATACATGTGGTCCTGTAGCTAATCCTGTTGATCCTACATATCCTATCGTCTGACCTTGCTTTACCCTCGTACCGGGAACGACACCTTTCGCAAACCTGCTCATATGCAAGTATTGGGTCTGATAAACATTGTCATGTTTTATCTTAATATAGTTACCATTTCCCTTCGTGTATGACCTCTTCGTTACTACACCATTTGCTACAGCAATAATAGGGGCTCCTCTGTCAGCTGCATAATCTGTACCTAAGTGCGCTTTTCTTCTTTTTAGTATTGGGTGGAATCGATTAGGATTATAGCCAGATGAGATCCTATAGCTGAATTTTATAGGCGCATTGAGAAAAGTCCTCTTATTCGGTGTACCCTCGTAGTCGTAATATCCCTGGTATTTGTCATTTTCAAAATAAAAACCATAATCGATGTCGTCTCCTGACTTATAGACGGCAGAATATATTTTACCCGTTTTGGCAGGCTTTCCCTCAATATATACGCGTTCAAAGATCAATTTAAATTGGTCCCCTGGTTGAGCATAGTCAAAACTGACCTGGGACAAAGCATCCTCCATATTATCAATCAATCGGTTATCAAGATCTTGTCCTTTCATAGCTTCCCATAACGATGAATTGACTACTCCAGAGGCAGACTCGACACATGTCTCATACGGAATTTCGTGTTTTGTGACCGCCACCTGATCGCCGATATCATACCTGATATAACTCAACAAGCCAGGCTTATATATAAAGCAAAGCGGTCCTCCACACTCATCTTTCTTGATGAAAGTAATGTCTTTTCCTGCTTTGATTCTTCTTAAACTGTGAACATCTTCTGCCTTTCTCTCCAGTTCGAGGATAGAATCGAAACTTATGCCATAGCTCATCAGAATATCACCCATGAAAGCATTTGGCTTAATCCTGAAATCTTCAAAATGATGACTGTTAACATCAAATCCATATTGAAGAGTAGGTGCCGGAGGTATTTCTATTGAAATGGGTTCATCAACTACCTCAGTATTCGAATTAGTAGAGTAGAAGTAGAAACATCCTGCTCCAACGATAAATAAAAGGGCGAAAAGGAAAATATTAGATAGGTATTTTTTCACTTTGTACATTTACGTTTCCGTTCATGAAAAAAGGAACTAAAAATTTCAGGAAGTCTTTTAATAAGCAGTAAATATAGTAATTGGTTTTGGTTGATCATGACAATTTTTATACTTCTAACAATTCTTTAAGTGAAAGAATCAACATATATAATAAAGACATCGGTTGGCCTTATTGCATTTAACGAACCTAAAATAATGGGTATTGTTAATTTGACACCAGATTCTTTCTATGCTAATAGTCGGGTAATTGAGATGAATAAGGTTGTAAACCGTGTCGGTAAGATGATAGAAGAAGGGGCGGACATAATTGATCTTGGTGCGATTTCTTCTCGACCTGGGGCAGAGGAGCCATCTATCTCTGAAGAACTAGATCGATTAACAGGTCCATTAATGGCCGTAAGAGCAGCCTTTCCGGACATTTTAATCTCTGTAGACACCTATCGTGTAGAGGTTTTGAGATCCTGTATCGACTTAAGGATTGACCTGGTGAACGATATTAGTGGCGGTCGTCATGAAGAAGAATTTCTTGATACCGTAGCCCGTGCAGATTTACCTTATATACTTATGCATATGCTTGGTAAGCCAAAGGATATGCAAAAAAAACCTCAATATGATGAAGTCGTCCTGGATATTCTGAAATATATGGATGAGCGTATCCAACTTTGTAGAAGCATTGGAATCAAGGATATGATCATCGATCCGGGTTTCGGTTTTGGAAAGTCAATAGAAGATAATTACAGATTATTGGGAGGGTTATCGTCATTTAAGATGTTTGACGTTCCCATAATGGTAGGCCTATCACGAAAATCAATGATCTCTAGTGTACTTGAGACAACCTCTGACAATGCCTTGAACGGGACTTCTGCTTTGCATATGATAGCTCTTCAAAACGGAGCGAATATTCTTCGGGTTCATGACGTTAAAGAGGCGATGGAATGTAAAACATTATGGAAGACTTATCGTCAGGCAACTTGCAGTCATTAAAGTAAGGTTAAAGATATCAGGCACAATATCCATTTAAGCGTATTTTTGGTTTATAATTGTACGTACCATAATTCAAAGGTTGGGGACTAAAAAAAATATAAATGTATCATCGATACTAATGAGGACAGTTTTGTACTTGTTCTTTTTTTGTATTGCTATATTGACCCTTCTTCATTTACCTTACGTTCAGACAAAAATCATCAACTCATTTATAGGACGTATAACCAGTGCTGTAAATGGTGAAATTGTAATTCAGGAGGCAAAAGCAAATATTTATCAGGGTCTCACTTTAAATGGCGTTACTCTTTTGGATATAGACAGAGATACGCTATTAAATATTCGAAATGCCAGAATAAGCCCTCGCAATACACTGATCACCTTGATTACAGGAGAGTTGGCATTTCATGATCTGCTCCTCAACGGTGTCAAAATCAAAGTTCATTATGATAAAGATCCACATCGTTCTAACTGGGAAAAGTTTGCTGGATCACAGAATGAGAATAATGAAAAAGACTCCACAGCTCTTTCTTTTGACGTATCCCATGTACGTCTAAATGATGTTCATCTTGATTGGACAGACGAAGGAAGTCAAGAAATAATTGAGGCTAATTTTGTTGCTCTTGAGGTAGATATTAATAAATTAAATTTTTCCGACGATGCATTAATTGATATTGAAAGAATATTATTGCACGAACCATTCGTAAAGTATAGCCTGGGGAACTCTTCCGAAACTATTGTAAAGACAAAAGATGTCCAAGACCCAAAAGCAATTGAGAAAACATCTAATTCATTGCCAGTCATTAATATCAGAAATCTACTTGTCGTTGATGGGATATTCAATTTAGAAAGAAAGGATGCTGAAGCTATTGTCGCCTCAGATCTGGATTTGAGCATAAGAGATTTAAACCTGTACGAGAGAACAAATTGGTCACTGGTGATAGACAAATTATCGGGGCAAACGATTTATGATCAGTTACCATATGCATCTTTTGGCCTAATAGAAAGACGAGGGGATAATGTAGAGATTCAAAATGCATTCATAAATCTGAATGATAGCAAATTGAAAATGTCAGGTTCTATAAAAAATGTAAAGGGAATGGCTGATCTGTCATCTTCTGTTTTTAATTTATCTCTCAACCCATCAATTTTATATATCAAAGATCTTTTCACTTTTGTTCCAGATTTAAAGGAGCGATTGGAGAAGGATCCTATTGCTAACGAAAAGATACAGGCTGAAGGAGATTTCCTAATTCGGGGACATAGCTATAAAGGAAATAACATTTCAATATGGTTAAATGGACTGCATCATTTTGAAGGAAACTTATCATTTGATAAATCAGACAAAATAGCAGAGAGCTTGCTAAATGCCAATATCAATAAACTATTTGTGGATGTCCAGAATCTATCAAGACGATTTCCGGGTTTGAATATTCCAGATGAAATAGTTCGTTTGAATTCTTTCAATTTTTCAGGATCATTTGATGGATACCTCAATGATTTTGTAGCTAACGGTCTTCTTATGAGTCCGTTAGGCAAGGCAAATATGGATATTAAGTTTGATTTGTCAGGAGAAGGGGAGGAGGCAGTAATATATAATGGATTTCTATCGCTTGATAGTTTTGACCTAAAGCGGTTTACATTGAATGATGAATTTGGAATTGTTGAAGCTCAAGTGAATATCAGCAATGGGAAGGGTAGCGATATTGCATCCTCATCTGCTAATTTAAATGCGTCTATTGATCGCTTTGAATACAAGGATTTTGTTTACGAAAAGGCTAAGTATGAAGGCAATCTGAGTAGTAAGGTAATAGATGGAAAATTTGAAATCCATGATGATCAATTAGATTTTGAATTTGAAGGAATATTAGATTTTACTGATAGTTTGCCTGTTTTTGACTTTAGAATCTTAGCGGAAAAAATAAACTTTTGTCAGTTGAACATAACCGATTTTCCATGTGAATTAGCCTTTTCATCAGTCATCAACTTGACTGGTAATCATGTTAATAATATTCAAGGTTCTGCGGAACTTAAAAATATTGTTTTGAGACACGATACCTCATCTCTTGATATTCAAAAAATCGAAGTACTATCACTACCGGGAGAGAATGCTAATCATCTTTCGATAAAGAGCGATTATGTGGATTTTGATATTGAAGGAAGATTTAATTTATTGAAAGTGTATCAACATACATTGAATCAGTTAATAACAAATGTAGAAGCACATAATCAAGTTTGGAAATATGATTTATCGGAGGAAGAGGATGTAGTAGAAGAATATAATTATTCAATTTTGCTTAAAGATGCTACCCCTATTTTTAAGTTTGCTAAATTGAATATTAAGCAGATAGGATATGCTTCGATAAGTGGACATCAAAGTACATTGGATAATGACATTTCTTTGAAAGCGTCAATCCCATTTCTCTCCTATAATGAAGTGTCTGCTGACCGAATAAATTTATCAATTTCGTCTAGCGACGGCAATGCAAAATTGGAAACAAAGTTGCACAATATTGTTCGTTCTGATTTTTCATTAAAAGAGATTGATCTGAAGGCGAATTTGAATGATGAGCATGCGGATTGGTCTATTGCTTATGATTACGACGATTATAATAGATCCAGTCTTTCGGCAGTTTCAGAAGTTAAAGACAATGGTTATTTTACAAAATTCCAAGAAAACAATGTACTTATTGATAGTACAAAATGGGAGATTTTATCGAGGGAAGGTATTGGTATTTATCCAGGCAAGATTGATATTGAAGAATTTACGTTATCCGATGGATTCCGGTTTGTTTCTTTAAAAGATATAGCCAACCGGGGATTGGAAATAGCTATCAATGATTTTGAATTAGACTTTATAAACCCGATCATAGATTATGATAAAACGATTCTATCTGGAAAGATAAAATCGAGAGTTAGAATTGATGATATATATGAAGATCTTGCATTACAGGGATTTGTCGACGTTGCTGATTTTGAAATTAACGGTGACGATTTTGGTCATTTGATTTTAAAAGCTCAGAGATCTACCGATAGTACTAATGTGATAGACCTGGATTTGCGAATTGAAAAAGATACACAGAATCTTTATGCGCTGGGGTATCTTGATTTGGATTCTTCTTATCTGAATGTAGACTTGAATTTAGAGGATTATCCTTTGAGCTTTTTTGAATATATCATAGAGGACGGTATTTCTGAGACAATTGGTACAACTGATATCCGGGCTAAAGTCTTTGGTCATCTCGACGATTTATCAATGTCCGGTCAAGGGCTGATTAAAAATGGTGGTGTCAAGGTGAACTACCTGGGTGCATTTTACAGGATGGAAGATCAGACTGTACTAATTGATGAAAAATTTATAGATTTCAATGGTGTAGAACTGATTGATGAAATGGGTAATACAGCCCGGATTACAGGAGGTTTGAGACATAACCTTCTTGCGGATATACGCGCAGACTTATTCATCAGTTCTCCCAGATTTATTGGCTTGAATACGACTGACGTTGATAACCCACTTTATTACGGGCTAGGCGTTGGGAAAATAGATATTTCTTTTAAAGGTCCTTTTGATGCCATAGATATTGTAGTAGCAGCAAGACTAGATAACTTATCTAAGTTGTCCATACCTTTGACTACTACATCATATATCTATGATGAATCTTTCATTGTATTCTCCAACGCAAAAGACACCGTAGAAGAAAAGGACTCGGAGTCACTCGCAGAATTATTGAAAGAACAAGGTGTAGATTTCGAAATGTCACTGACATTCACACCCGACGCTGTGGTTTCCATTATCTATGATGAAACTACCGGAAATATATTAGAAGGAACGGGGGAAGGAAATCTTCAAATCAATGTTAAAAGAGATGGGGCGTTTACAGCCTACGGAAATTATAATGTTCTGACGGGCAAGTATTTATATACAGCCTATGGGTTGATTGCAAAGCAATTTGTAATTAGAAATGGCGGATCTGTTATCTGGACTGGAGATCCTTTAAATGCGACGCTGGATGTAACCGCCGAATATCCTCAATTGAGAGCTCCATTACAAAATTTCTTAAGTGAGTACCAGGGATCCCCTAGTGTGACAGATCAGGCTTTATCTATAAGAAGGGATGTAAATCTGACACTTATTCTGACAGGACCATTATTCAATCCAAATATCAATTTTGATATATCTTTCCCGGACTTAACAGGCAATCTCAGAACGTATGCACAAAATAAGGTCAGGGTACTTCGCGCTACAGAGAATGGAATAAATAACCAGGTTGTAGGCCTCCTTGTTTTTCGTGATTTCCTACCTGACAATAACGGACTCGCGGCCATCTCTCAAAGTGATGTGGGGCAGACTGGTACAAATACAATTACTCAATTCCTGACAAGTCAATTATCTCTTCTGTTTAGTGATTATTTGTCCAGTAAGTTAGGAGATAATAACATTCTTTCTGGTATTGATTTTGAAATTGCTGTAGCACAAAATTCAATTCTTGCGGAAGATGCTAATTTATTTGAAGGTCTCATAGACGTAGTTCCGGATGAGTTTCAATTGAATCTCAGGAACCGATTTAAAAATGAAAATTTCGTGCTTAATTTGGGTGGAAACTATGTACGTGAAAATCAACTCAGCCAGGCTCAAAATTATGTGACAGGGGATTTTTCATTAGATTGGTATATAACCGAAGACCGGCGTTTGAAGTTGAAATTCTATGGTAATTATGATTACGATGATGCCTTTTCTACGCGAAGACAGCGGTACGGTTTTGGTATCAACTATCGCAAAGAATTTGGCTCGCTTACCTATTCGGGATTTCAGCAGGTATTAGAAGATATGATCAAGGAGATCCAACAGGAGACCTCAACTTCCGGGGTTAATAAATAGATATATATGTGCACGCTGCTCTGAAGAATAATGAGTATTCAGATAAGTTGCTATTTTGAAATTAATAACATCAAATTTATAATTTGTTCACCCTGCTTCTGAGCAGGTGATCGGCAAGAACTAAGGCAGCCATAGCTTCTACAATCGGGACAGCCCGCGGTACGACGCATGGATCATGACGGCCTTTTCCTGTGACTTTTACATCTTCTCCTGCCGTATTGAGCGAATCCTGATCTTTCATTAATGTTGCGACAGGTTTAAATGCCACATTGAAATTAATCGGCATACCGTTAGATATACCGCCTTGAATACCGCCAGAAAAATTAGTGGATGTTTTGACCTGCTCATTCTCTTTTTCAAAAATGTCATTATGTGCACTTCCTCTCATAGATATAGCTCCAAATCCCGAACCATATTCGAAACCCTTGACCGCATTGATACTGAGCATCGCTTTGCCCAGATCAGCATGTAACTTATCAAAGACAGGTTCGCCAAGACCTACTGGTATACCTGAGCAAATACACGTAATCCTACCCCCGATTGTATCCCCGTCTTTTCGAACTTCTTTAATCAAAGAGATCATTTGTTCAGCCAATTCTGGGTCTGGACATCTAACTATATTCTCCTCAATGTGGTCAAAACCAAGTTCACTTATATCTTTAGTTAGTCGCAGAGATCCCACTTGTGAGACATAGGCGTGAATGCTTATCCCATATTTTGATAGAAGGGATTTTGCCACTGCCCCTGATGCTACTCTGGCTACAGTCTCACGTGCAGAAGATCTGCCTCCTCCCCGATAATCTCTGATACCATATTTTTCGTGATAAGTATAATCTGCGTGAGAAGGCCGAAACTTATCTTTAATATGGTCGTAATCACGTGATTTCTGATCCTCATTCATGATTACCAGCGAAATAGGGGTCCCCGTAGTTTTTCCTTCGAAAACACCTGATTGTATGGACACCTGATCAGCCTCCTTACGTTGGGTTACAATACTTGATTGGCCGGGTCTACGGCGAGACAGGTCTATCTGAATCTGAGATACATCAATCTCGACACCAGCGGGGCAGCCATCAATGACGACGCCTACGGCTACACCATGCGACTCTCCAAAGGTGCTTATTCGAAATAATTGACCAAAAATGTTACCAGCCATAAAGACAATTTGGGCAATGATACTTCGTAATATTCTAATTTCTTAATCTGCACGGTCAATTATTGATACTCGAGCGGGACTTTATTTTCTTTTTTGGTCTTTTTGAGTGTTCTTTTTCTTTTCTGCAATAGCCTGTGAGATCTTCACCTCGGCACCCATATCCTTTGGTTCGTAGAAGACAGTATTAATGATTTCTTTTGGCAAATAGTGATATGATTCATCGACTTCGGATTCATGTACATAAACGTAGTCTTTACCGTAGCCCAAATCTTTCATGAGGCTGGTCGGCGCATTGCGCAGATGCAGAGGGATGGAGAGATTCCCGGATTGCTGCACTTCTTTCATTGCTTTACCGATGGCCATATAGGCAGAATTGGACTTAGGTGATGTGGCCAGATAGATCGTAGCCTGTGCCATCGGTATCCTCCCTTCCGGAAGACCTATTTTCTTGACTGCATCAAAGCAGGCATTGGCTATCAATAGTGCATTCGGATTAGCAAGCCCAATATCTTCTGCAGCAAGGATGACCAATCTTCTGCAAATGAAAATTGGATCTTCTCCTCCGACAATCATTCTCGCCAGGTAATATATAGCCCCGTCCGGATCACTTCCCCGGACTGATTTTATAAATGCTGAAATGGTGTCATAATGCTGCTCACCTGTTTTGTCATACATCAGGATATCACTCTGAATGACATGTTCTACGAGCTCATTTGTCACTTCCACTTTATCTGAATGTTGGCTTATTACTAATTCTAGGACATTCAAAAGTCTCCTGGCATCACCATTCGCATATTTTAATAAAGCGTCATAATCGGCGATAGTGATGTCTTGTTTTTTAAGATACTCGTCATTTGTAATTGCATGGTCGACCAGATGATGTAACTGCTCTTTATCCAATGCATTGAGTACGTATACCTGAGATCTTGACAAAAGGGCAGAAATAACTTCAAATGACGGGTTTTCAGTAGTAGCGCCAATCAGTGTAACGATTCCGCGTTCTACAGCTCCCAGTAATGAATCCTGTTGAGATTTACTGAATCTATGTATCTCATCTATGAATAAGATGGGAGAACCTTGGTTAAAAAATCTTTGACTTTCTGCCTTTTTGATGGTTTCCCTGACATCCTTTACACCACTGTTTACTGCGCTAAGCAAGTAAAAAGGTCTTTTCATTTCTTTGGCAATGATCTGTGCGAGCGTAGTTTTTCCGACTCCAGGTGGCCCCCATAAGATCATTGAAGGAAGTTGACCGTTTTCGATACTTGATCTCAAGACGGCACCAGTACCAACCAGGTGATCCTGGCCTACATACGTCTCCAGAGAATGTGGACGCATCCGTTCGGCTAAAGGGATATTTGTCATCTATGGTCAAAAGTACATTATGGAATACATTTGAGGATGGTTAAATGTTAAAGACTTGGGTTGCTTTAGATTGGTGAATAATTCGTTTCTTTCCATCCGAAAAATTCACGACGACTAGTTATGCAAAGTTTGGAAACACTTGATTGGGTAGTAATAGCTTTATATTTCCTTTTGTTATTAGGTATTGCCTGGTGGGTAATTCGTCAAAAGACGAAGAACACAGAAGATTACTTTTTAGCCGGTAGAAATATAGGATGGTTTGTAGTTGGTGCTTCCATATTTGCATCGAATATTGGATCTGAACATGTTGTAGGCCTGGCTGGTGCTGGTGCCGGTGACAGGATGCCCATGCTTATTTATGAATTACATGCCTGGCTTGTGCTGATGCTAGGTTGGGTATTTCTTCCCTTCTATTCCAGGAGTGGGGTCTTTACGATGCCTGAATTTCTTGAAAAAAGATTCAATAGTACGGCCAGATGGTTTTTATCCATTTTTTCACTTGCAGCATATGTGCTTACTAAAGTGTCTGTGACAATATATGCGGGAGGCATCGTAATCTCAACATTGCTGAATATTGACTTTATGGTTGCGGCGATGGCTACGGTTGTCCTTACGGGAATATATACTGTGTTGGGTGGCATGAGAGCGGTTGTGTACACGGAGGCTGTCCAAACCGTCGTCTTGATAATTGGAGCGGGCCTGCTGACGATTATGGGTTTAAATGCTGTCGGCGGATGGGAAGGCGTCCGTGAGGCGGTTACACCTGAGTACCTCAATATGTGGCGACCACCAAGTGACCCGGATTTTCCCTGGCCCAGTCTTGTAATATCAAGTACAGTAGTGGGTATTTGGTATTGGTGCACAGACCAGTATATAGTTCAGCGGGCACTTACCGCTCGTAATATTACAGAAGGTAGGCGTGGTACTATCTTTGGCGGACTTCTAAAATTATTGCCGGTATTTTTATTCCTGATTCCAGGTATCGTGGCACTTGTCTTAAAGCAACAAGGCAAGCTGTCTTGGGATACTCCGGATCAGGCATTCCCTTCTTTATTGACTAATATATTACCTGCAGGCTTAAGAGGTTTGGTGGCGGCCGGTCTGCTGGCAGCTTTGATGAGCTCCCTGGCGTCTGTCTTTAATTCTTGCTCGACCCTGTTCACGCTGGATATTTATAAAAAATTAAGCCCTGATAAGTCAGAAGCCCACTTGCTGAGAGTAGGTCGGATAGCCACACTTGTTGTTGTTGTGTTAGGCGTACTTTGGGTGCCCATTATTCAAATGATAGCTGATGGCGTCTTGTACGAATATTTGCAATCAGTACAGTCTTATATTGCGCCACCGATCACAGCCATTTTCTTGCTCGGTATTTTCTATTCCAGGATTAATTCTAAAGGGGCACTTGCGACCTTGTTTTCCGGACTGGTAATAGCCGTCATCAGATTAACCCTTGAGATTAACATTAGCAATCTGACTGAGGGAAGTCTCCTGCATAGTTTTGGAGCCATGAACTTCCTAACATTCAGTGCTTTTTTCTTTTTGTATTGTGTCATAGTCGCGGTGGTCGTGAGTATGTTTACAGAGCGTCCTTCTGACGAACAGTTGGCGGGATTGACATTTGCTACAACTTCTGAGGAAGACCGAAAAGCCAATCGCAATAGTTATAATAAATGGGATATAATAATTTCAGTGATTATTATCATTATCGTAATTGGCGTGATGATCACCTTCAATGGTTCATAATAAATTGCTGATGAATAAATTTAGAATACTTTTTTGCCTTTTATCAACATTGCAATTTATAAGCTGTCAACAGGGACAAAAAGACGCAGGCCCTACTAAAACTGAAAAAGTGAATTGTACAATTATAAAATCTGCATTTGGGGAAACCCCGGATGGACCTGTGGATATATGGCAATTAAAAAATAATAGTAATATGGAAGTACATATTACTAATTATGGTGGCATTATCCAATCCATTATTGTTCCCGATCACAATAACAAGCCAGTGGATGTCGCCCTTGGCTTTGAGACGATAGATGGTTATTTGGCGGAGCATCCATATTTCGGTGCTATTATCGGACGCTATGGAAATCGGATAGGAAAGGGAGTTTTTACTATTGATGGAACCTCCTATAATCTGGCTAATAACAATGGTCCTAATCACCTGCATGGAGGCGTTAAAGGATTTGATAAAGTTGTATGGACCGGAGCGGGTTCAATAAATGAAGAAGGACAGGCACAGTTAGTTTTACAATATTATAGCAAGGACGGTGAAGAAGGCTATCCTGGAAATCTGGACGCGAAAGTTGTCTATACGCTTACCCAGGACAATGAATTAAAAATAGAATACCTGGCATCAACGGATCAACCAACACATGTGAATCTGACCAATCACAGTTATTTCAATTTAGATGGAAGCAGTAAAGTCCTCGATCATGTATTACGCATCGCAGCTTCACGATATACCCCTGTGGATAATACACTTATTCCAACACGTGTACTGGAAGAAGTTGCAAACACACCTTTTGATTTTATAAATTATAAAAAAATAGGTGCAGAGATAGATAGTGAAGATGAACAAATCGATTTTGGTTTAGGATATGACCACAATTTTGTCTTTGATCAACCGTCTATGATTGAAGCTGTGGCATCGGTAAGGTCCTTGCAATCAGGTATTGAAATGCGCTTATTTACTGAAGAACCGGGTGTTCAGTTTTATACCGGGAATTTTTTAGATGGAAGTATTACAGGGAAAGGTGGACGTGTCTATGGGCATCGTTCTGCACTTTGTTTAGAGACTCAGCATTTTCCTGACAGTCCTAATCAGGCTGATTTTCCGTCTACATTACTGCTGCCTGGTCAGGAATATAGCACAACGACTATTTATAGTTTTCATGTGATACCTGATAAATAGAAACGATCAACTATTTGAAGTTAGTTTAATTTTCAAATTATAAATAATGGAAACATCGAATCAGAGTATAGTTGTCGACCGGGTAGCACACTACAATACATCCGGTACTCTTTCGAAAAAGACAAAATATATCTGGTTCTGCCTTCATGGCTATGGTCAGACCGCAGAATACATGTCCGGCAAGTTCAGTTTTTTGGATCCTGAATTACACTTTGTAATTTGCCCGGAAGGATTAAACAAGTTTTATTG
>JAJCYJ010000059.1 GCA_029262975.1 Saprospiraceae bacterium | reverse complement strand
CCATATACAAAACCTTTTTTTACGCCACCTCCCCACATGAGAATAGAACTGCCATCTGTAAAGTGGCGGTGCATACCATAGAATTTTTCTTCATTAATAATATCGGGCTGATCAACCTGGTCCTTTACTGGCTCACCAGGTCGGCCTTCTAGAATAGCATCACGACTAAATTCACTGGCCAGAATAATCAATGTTTTGTCCAAATGGCCTGATTCATCTAAATCATTAATTAATTGTGCTATAGGTCGGTCAATTAATTCTTTCATTTTAACAAGGCGCAAGTGACCATTTTCATGTGTATCCCAACCCAGAAATGGTTCATATTCAGTAGAGACACTGATAAATCTCCCCCCGTTCATAGCCAGCCTTTTGGCTAAAAGACAACCCAGCCCAAATCTGCCTGTATTATAATTAGTATATACTTCCTGAGGCTCTTGAGACAAATCGAAAACCTCAGCTTCCGGTGAATTTAATAATCGATAAGATTGTTCCATTGAGCGCATAAGCGATTCTTTTTGATAATCGCTTCCACGCTTCAAAATTGGACTTTTATTCGCCAGTTTTTTATAAAGTTTATTACGGGATTCAAATCTTTTAAGGGACATTCCTTGAGGTGGCCGGACACTTTCTAATCCACTAGAGGGATCCGGAATTAGAAAAGGACCATATTCTGTTCCCAGGAATCCTGCCGAGTGAAAAGCCTTTAGCTCTTCTGCTTCTCCAACTGTAAATCGCTGTCCAATGGCGATAAAGGGAGGTATTACCGGATTGGCAGGCCCCAATTCTTTCGCTATCCAGGCACCAATGTGTGGTGGTTGTACAGACTGAGGAGGTTCATAACAAGTGTGCCAGTGATATTGATGTCTTGTATGTAAAATATGTCCCAGGTCCGCTGATTGATAAGAGCGAATGATGGTTCCCTTATTCATTACATTACCGATCGACTGAAGCCCTTCTGAAAAATGTAGACCATCTACAATAGTGGGCACTTTTGGAAATGTACTAAGTACTCTTTTGCTTTCTATACCCTTCTCAAAAGGAACAAATGCCTTAGGATCGAAAGTTTCTGTATGTGCCATTCCTCCTGCCATCCATAAGAGGATAACAGTGTCAGCTTTTGACGCACGCTCCTGAATATTTTTACACGAACTTAGAAAACTGGAACTACAAATACTCGTTGAAGCTGCAGCAATACTTGCAGCTGACATTTGTTTTATAAACTTTCGCCTTGATGCGTTCTTTGTGGTATTTGATTCCATGATCGCTAATTAATAAATTGAAATTCAGGTAACAGCACTGTGGACCAGAAAAGATCCTGTAGTTCCTCCTTTCCCGGATCATCTCCCAATGCATTACGCATAATTGTTTTTTCTGGACTGGTAGGGTCTCTTCCAAATGCTTTGCTATAGAGTAATTCAGGAATAAGCTCTTTCTTTTCACTGTATTCTTCCAACCATGCTATCGCACCCTCTTCCAGAACATTGTTAAAATAAGTTCCATTAGTTAATTCAAGGGCCTGGAGCAGGGTAGGCATATCATCCCGGGAGGAAGTGACATTTTCTCTGCTTGGTCGACCCATCGCTTTTAGAAATGGATGTTGTTCTACCAGACTCGCTCTTGCAAATTGTTTTACATCATTTGTAAATGTATAGTTGACCAACTGCCCCCAGTTTTTAGTTCCAAAGTCACGAACATCCTGCCAATCTTCCATTTTATATTTCAAGCTTGTCCATTGCTCACCAGGTTTGTTTGCTGAGCTTTTCCAACCTTTGCGACCGTCAATAATAAAATCATCTTCTCCTGTATACTGTATTTGTATGGCAAACAGTATGCCTGCAGGTTTGGCTAATGGTCCTTTATTTACTCCTTCTATCGCTATGATATTCTCACCTTCCACCAGTATTGCTTTAATGTCCAATTTCTCGGATTTTCGCCAGTCGTCCCCCTCCGACATTCTTTTTCCATTAATAAATAGAACGTACGAATTGTCTACTGAAATCAAGGCTTTTGCCAAAAGCAATTCTTTATCTTTTAATTTTAATATTTTTCTAAAATATCTTTTTCCTGGCTCGGGCAAGACATCGCGTTCGAATTTCACTTCCCTGTGCCAGAACCTTCTAAATGACAAATCTTCGATGGTTGGATTATAAGCAGCAGCGTAATACATGGGTGAAACAATTTGACTAACTGCATCTGAAAATTGTTCTGCACTCATTCGTCTTTGTAGTGGGCCTTTAAAGACAAAATCAACTCTCGTATCTTCTTGGCTTTTATAACTTACCACTGGTAATTGATATGTTTTTGATGTGACAATGGTCCGTAATAAATATTTTAAATTGAAATCTGCATTTATAAAATCTGCTGCTATCCAATCTAATAATGAAGAGTGCCATGGTGGTTGATCCATTTCATCGACTGGTTCAACGATCCCTCTTCCCAAAAGACGTTTCCAGATACGATTTACAACCGTCCGATATAGTCTTCCATTTTCTGGTTTCACAATTATTTCTGATAATTTGAGCAAGCGTTCTTTTACTGACTCGGCTTCAACTGAACCCAACTCTTTATAAATAAATTCAGGAACGGCAAATTCGCCTAATGGCATATCGCATCTATTTAATTCCATTTTTGCTTTTGAAAAAATGGAGGCAAACCCGTACGTCTGTTTAAGTGTAAGATTACTTACAAAACTGTTGTGACAAGAGGCACATTTTACATTTATACCCATAAGAGATTGACCAATATTCTGTGCAGCTTGCATTTCGGTCCTTTGACTGGCGTTAATCGTTCCCCTCCATTCAATTCCTTTTATAAATCCTTCAGCATCTTCATCAGGATTGACCAGTTCACGCACCATTAAATTGTAAGGTTTATTGTTTTCCAAAGAGAGATATAACCAGTCCGTTATTTGTTTTCTTCCGCCAGTGATAAACCCCGGACCACTATAATCATTTCGCAATAAATCATTCCAAAAACTTAACCAGTGCTCGGTATAATTAAGATCATCAGCTAGTAATTCATCAATGAGTTTCTCTCGTTTGCCCGGATTTGGATCATTAATAAATTGTGAGACTTTTTGGGGTTCAGGGAGCAATCCAATAATGTCCAGATAAATACGCCTGATAAAAGTCTGATCGTCAATTAAATTTGGCCATGGAACATTATTGATGTTAAAATATTCATCTATTATTTTGTCAATAGGATGAGGCTCTTTACTCCCAACGGGTAATCCCGGATTTGTAAGTGCAAGTGGTGCTTCTGGAAAAATCTCTAATGATCGGTCGGACCAATTGGCCCCATTTTTAATCCATAATTTAAATAAAGTGATTTCGTATTCATTGAGTAATTTACCTTTCTGCGGCATTACATCTTCATGATTTTTGTGTAATGTAATTCTCTTGAAAATTTCACTTCGTTCAGGGAATCCCGGAATAATTACTGGACCAGACTTACCACCTTTAAAAACACCCCGTTTATTTTCCAATACAAGATCTCCCTTATGTTTGTGTTCACTATGACATTGGTAACAATTATGAGCCATGATTTGGCGCACTTCGAGGTTTAGTTGGTCATGTTGATCTGAAGTTAAGGTATCCAGACCATTGATGTTCGTCAAGAAATTTTTGGCGTTAGATTCGATCGGATCACTTTGATTCCAGGGAAGGGTACTAGACAAGAAATCCTCTCCATGAGTAAGACCAGCACCAAGATGGCCAGTTATAAGAAGTGTGACAACGGTCAGAAACAAAACAATTCTGTACCCTATATATCTGGATAATTTCTGCCCTTCTGTGCGATGCAATATAAAGGCAGTCAGTACGGATAATATGGCTGTCGAAATACCTAAGTATTGGTGCCACTTGACCAATTCGTCTGAATAATCATCGTATGAGACTAATAACCATCCAAGAAACGCGGATATAACTGCGAAGAATGCACCCAGGTAGACCATCCAATTAATTCCCTCCCGTAAGCCTGGCTTTTTTCCATTTAGGGATATCATTTCCATTAACAAGGCTATGACAAGCAGACCTATAGGAAAGTGCACGACCAATGGATGTAATCGACCTAAAAAATGAAATAACCAGATCCATGAATGATCCATATCTGTATATTCTGGATTTTCTTTTAAATATAACTGTCTATTCGTAGTAATTAGATAAAAAACGGGCTAATGAAATAATCTGTTGGAGAAAATTAGTGAGTAATAGATATGTCATCGCTTAACCAGCATCAACTAATTATAATTTGAGACATTAAAGGTAGCATCTAAAATAAATGCGTAACAGGAATTTCTGTTTAATAAAATCTTCAATTATAATTAGGGCTAATTCCCATGGTTAATTCTAATTTTCCTCCCTTAGTCAGGTCACTATGTTTGATTTCAGGTTTACTTAGTATCTCCTTATTCCATTTTAATTCTTGAATATATGGATGGTCAAAACTATTGTTTATTGTGATTATCTGAATGCTGTCGCCATCATAATAATCTTTATTTAAATGGATTGTAATCTTGTCAAATATGGGACTGCCAATATCTATTTTCGGAATTATTTCTGCGCCGGACTTCATTTCAAATAATCCTATTTTCATTAAGACAGCGAGAGCACCCATTAATCCCTGATCTTCATCACCGCTGTACCCGAATGATGGGGTTAGATCTCCAAAAACTTTGTCAACAATTTGCCTTGACCATTTTTGCGTAAGCCATGGATGATCAATATGATTAAACACAAATGCAGTCTGAATCGATGGCTGATTTCCATAATTAATTGGAATTCTTCGGTTTTGTTCTTCTAACTCTTTTGCATGAGATTTTCCAGAAGTAAAGTCTAACCTGGAAGCTGTTTCAAAAGAAGTATTGAGCTTTTCTGCAGCTTGTGCATTCCCACCCATCATCATTGCCAGGCCTGGTAAATCTTGTGGTACATACCATGTAGCCTGAGCAGCATTGGATTCTACAAACCCATTTTTGAATTCAAATGGATCAAAAGGAGATTTCCACTTTCCATCTTGACCTTTCGGACGTATCCATTTGGTCTCTGGATCAAATATATTTTTCCAATTACCAGATCTATTTAAAAAGAGATTATAATCTTCTTCCTTGCCTAAAGCTTTTGCCATCTGCGCCAGACACCAATCTTGATATGCGTATTCCAATGTTTGCCCTGCGCCATCCTGGTGACCGCCCCACCTTACACTATCCAATGGATATGGAATATATCCCCGATCAATATAATATTCTAAACCACCTCCTTTTTGTGTTGTATGTTCATAACCAGCTCTTCCCATTGTACCACCAGGCAAATGATTTTTTCTCATTCCCTGGAAAGCTTTTTCTACATTAAAATTTCTAATACCTTTCATATAGGTGCCAACAATGAAGGGTGTTGAAGAAGCACCTGTCATGACATGTGTATAATTTCCTCCGGACGGTCCCCGTGGAATAAGTCCTCCATCTTCATACATTAACAACATGGAATGAACAAACTGCTCTGCAATTTCAGGATAAACCAATCCCCAAAGTGTGGTGATTGTCCATTGCGCACCCCAAAAAGAATCTGAATTGAAATGATTAAATTTTGGCTTCCCCTTTTCATCTAACGGTATCTGTCCTATTCGCGGGAGCTCACCTGTCATGTCACAATACTTACCATTTATATCGCTTATAATTCTTCTCCCTTGTAATGCCTTCCATAGATCCGTATAAAATCTGCGTCTTTGTGTTTCATCATTTCCCTCTATTTCAATTCTGCTTAACAGATTATTCCATTCTTTTTTTGATTCTTCAACTACAAGATCAAAATCCCAGTGATCTAATTCTTTATCAATATTGAGTTTAGCTTGTGCAGTGCTGACATAAGAAATGCCTACTTTCATAAGTACATCTTCCGTAGTATCGTCCAAAATAAGATAGATGCCACCGTTTGTTCCATCAAAAGAATCAGTTTCTCCCAGTAGGGTCTTT
>JAJCYJ010000058.1 GCA_029262975.1 Saprospiraceae bacterium | reverse complement strand
GCTTTAAACTTAGCTAACCATTCAGCGAACAACCTATCAACCTCTGCTTGAGATGTACAAGGATCTATAACTACAGGATCCGGACATGTCACTTTAAGTTCGGAAATCGTCCATCTGTAATGAACTTTACATGATGCGCTATTCCCGCATTCATCAGTTACTGTAATTGTAAATGCCTGTTGTTTCTTACAATCTCCAGTAATTGGACCTGCAACTCCTACAACACTCGCAATTTTACAATTATCAGTAGATACTGTTTTTTTAATTGCATCTTCGACTGTTGGCAATACAGGGTTACATCCTAAATCTATCTGATCGTTAGAACAAATAATTACCGGATCTTCAACATCATATAATCCCGCATCCACATCATCTCTATTATCACCACTTTTTAGTGTAAAAACGGGTGACATTCCTGTAATAGGATCTGCGTCGCTATCGATATCATCAGCTGCCTGATCTTTTGGCGCAAAAGCCAATCCTGTCGGTGTAGCCGGTAATTCAAAAGTTACTTTATATGGTCCGGGTAAAAGATTGCTGAACTTATAAAGTCCATTATCTCCAGTTATAACAGGGTCAACATTATTTCCAAAAATATCTTTAACCGGATCACCTATACTTGTAGTAAGAGAAACCTTAGCCCCTTTTACTGGTGTATGTTTTCCATTTTGAACACCTAACTCATCACAGTTTTTGAATACTAAGTCACCCACACTTGCAGGTGCAAAGAACCCAAAATCGAAAGTCATATTACCATCTGCATCATCTGCGTCATCCTGGGTTCCACCAGAACCATTTTCCTGATTTCCAGTTGGCTCACTTCCTCCGATCAGGACAAATGGGTTTGTCATGACCATACTGCCAGGACCACCCGCTTGTAGACCGTTATCGTCGCTATCTACGTCATTATCAGGATTCGCTGTTGAAGCGATATCGGTACTACTTACTGATTTATCAGCATCAGGAGAATTGATTTTCAAATAATACTTTCCGGGAACAAGATTGTCAATTAAGTAATCTCCGTTTCCATTCGTGTCATCTGATCCTGCAAGGAAATCATCAATTCCTCCCTTAACGCCATCAGGACCTACATTATAGATCTCGACTTTAACACCAAGTATTCCGCTCTCAAGAGGATCCTGCTTGCCATTATTATTATCATCTTCAAATACGGTAGATCCTACAGTCATCTCTGGAACAAATCCAAAATCAACTGTCATATCACCATTCTTATCATCTGCGTCATCCTGGGTTCCACCCTGTCCTGGTTCCTCATTCCCTGAAGGTTCTCCTCCTGGAGTCAAGGTGATTATTTCTGACATCACCATTCCTCCGGCTCCACCCATTTGGATACCGTTATCGTCATTATCGATCTGGTCATCCCCACCTGCACCATCACTACTTACCGGATAATCAGGATGAGGGGTATTTATTTTCACATATACTCTACCAGGAAGAAGATCTTCAATGAAGTAATTACCACTTCCGCCAGTTTGACCTGATCCTACTACCTGATCGTCTCCTGCTCCATTATCTTTTACTCCATTAGTACCTAAATCATAAACCACAATATCCACAAATGGAATACCTGGTTCTCCGAAATCCTGTTTGCCATTATTGTTTAGATCAGCAAATACTGTTGATCCTAAACTTAAAAGTCTTGGTGTGACAGGTTCGTTATCACCGTCATCCTCGTCTAATGGATCTATGCTCTGGTCATTCGGATTCATATCCAATGGACCTACGTCGCCATTGTTATTAGTGTCTGCACCATTGCCCGGCTTGCTATCAGGATCATACTGATCCGCCTTTGTTATTTCAGCAATGTTATCATATTCAACACCTGACAAAGGAGCTAAAACCTTAGCATCGAAATGCAAATCTTTAGACTGTCCAGCGAGAATTGCAATTCCGTTCCAGGTAATTGTACTACCCGCAACATTTCCGCCATCAGCGCTAGCATCAAGAGCTGTATATCCATTTGGTACAAGATCAGTTACCTGAATGCCTGTTCCATCATCCGGGCCTTGATTAGTTACTCTAATGGTAAATGTTACAACCTCTCCAATATTTGGCGTTGGATTATTTACAATCTTTATCAATTCAAGATCGGAAACTTGTGGATCAGTTTTCGCATCATCACCATCATCTTCATCTCCTAAATCTTGTGTTGTATCAGGATCCGCTGATCCAATACCTCCACCAGGCTGATTTGCATCTCCATCAGTATCCGCACCATTAGCTGGCTTACTGTCAATATCATACTGATCTACTTTAGTAATCTCGGCTATATTGACGTATGTTCTACCATCGATAGGTGCTAAGACTATAGCTGTGAAAGTCAGGGTCTTACTTGCAAGTGGATCTAAACTTGCTATATCCCAAGTAATTACACTTCCATTTACAGTTCCACCTTCGGCTGCAGCATTTAAACTGCCATACCCGTCAGGTACATTATCTGTTACTTCAATATTAGTTGCCTTATCTGGTCCCTGGTTTTTATCTGTAATTTCAAATGTGACTGTCTCACCAACATTTACCTCAGGGCAATCATCGATCTCTCCTTTATAACGAACTACCTTAACTAATTCAAGATCTATGACTTGTGGATCTACCTTCGCATCATCTCCATCATCTTCA
>JAJCYJ010000057.1 GCA_029262975.1 Saprospiraceae bacterium | reverse complement strand
AATTGTGAATAAAAATTTCCTGTTGAATTTGTGAAAATTTAAATACGAGTGGAAAGAAGTACTTAAACGCTCGATCCATTCAGGCAGAACAACGAATTGCATCAATGCCGGCCTTCTGCTGACACGTTTTCCCTTTTTTGCAACCTGCAAGATCCATGATTTTAATAAACAAAACTGGTTGACTTATACTCTTGAGAATATAAAAAAAAGGTAAATTTAGATCAGTTGATGCCCAACAATTTAAAAAGGTTGTAGTTGGCCGGACAGATATACACAACTAATATGGCAGGACCTCAAATCTCTGTGCAATGTTATTTAAAATTTTCTAAAATGATTCGACTTACCTAAGGCAACATCTAAAAAAGCAAATATAACCAGCGAGAAAAAGCAGGTATAGAGCAAGGCAAAATTTGCGGCAAATTCATCAAATTTAGTAAGCATTGAACTTAAATAAAAGTCGTCTTTGAAAATTAAATAGCAAATCCCTATACTCATAAGAGTCGCATAACTATATTTTACGTTTCTGCTTATCAATGGACGATACCCAATTGATTTTTTCTTTTTTGACTCAAGTTGAGATATAATTTTATGAGTTAAATCTGTAGAAATAGTGGCGGTTTTCGCTTTTTTTAATGTGGCCAAAAAAAGAAGTTCGTTAGATGAAACTTTAGAATCTTCTATTTGCAATTGCTCTATAATATAATGAGTCAAAGTTGAATTAGGAACTTCTATTGTAGCTCTTTTTAACACCCTGCTCAATGCCTGTTCTTCTATATTATGTTTCATCATAGAATGGAATTTATTTCTTCTTTCAGAATATACTTCAACTCATTTTTTAATTTCTTTCTAGCTCTAAACAGTTTAACTTTAATGTTCGATTTAGAGAACCCAGTAATTTCACTGATCTCTTCGACAGAATTTTCATTTAAGTAGAATAGCGTAATTAACAACGAGTCTATCTTCGGTAAACTATCGATTGCGCTAGCGATAATATCGCTCTGTTCTTTTTTAAGTAAGTCTGTGTTTTCATCAACTTCCAAAAAGTGTAAAGATTCATCATTAATTTCTATCGTACTCATCGTTTTCTTTCTCAAATTATAGACAGTAGTTCTATAAACAATGCTATATAGCCAAGTGGAGAATTTCGAATTAAATTCAAACGTATCAATTTTACGATAGGCTTTAATAAAGCTTTCCTGAACGGCATCTTCAGCATCCTCGGTATTCCTTGAAAGCTTTAGCGCAATACTAAATGCCATATTCTTGTATTTATCAACAAGATAGGTATACGCATGTAAGTCACCTTGTTTCACTTGGTTGACATAATACGTGTCGTCTTGTTCGATCATTTCAAGCGTAAGATGCAATTTTTGCTATCGAGGTTACGGATTTTATAATATTTTAAACATAAAAAAAAGCAATTCTGTGTAACCACTTATTATCCTTAAGCATCTTAAGAAAGGAATACAAAATTATAAATCATGGACGCTGATATCGTATCAATGTTTATTATTGGAGGCTTAATTATTGGCATTGCCTACTTATTCTTTACGACAAGACATAGAGAAAGAATGAAACTTTTAGAAATGTTTGAAGATCAACCAGAACATTTTCCAAAAGTCTTTTTTAGAGCAGACAGTCTAAAATATGGATTATTAGCGATAGGTATTGCAACTGGGTCCTTATTAGGAAATATTCTGTATGAAACCAACCTTATGGAAGAAGAAATTGCCTATACATCTATGGTATTCCTTTTTGGAGGTTTAGGCTTAGTAAGTAGCTATCTTATTCTTCGGAAGAAATAGTGCTTTAAGAAACTATCAATTAATTAAAAATAAACATGAAATTATTTACACTTACGCGAGCAATCGCTATACTTTTTATTGGCTTTTTTTCACTACAAGCAAAAGCGCAATTCAACAAACACAAAGCTATCGATACTTATCTTGACGAAATTGAACGTAGCGATCTAGGCCATGGGAACATCTCTATATTTAAAAAAGAAAAAGAAGTTTATAAACGAGCTATTGGATATCAAAATATAGAAAGAAAAACGCCATCTTCTTTACAAACAAGATACAGAATAGGCAGTATTTCTAAAACTATGACAGCAGCAATGATTATGCAACTTGTTGAAGAAGGTAAACTAAAGTTGAATACTAAGCTTAAAGAGTTTTTTCCAAAACTTCCTAATGCCAATACAATTACAATTGAACATTTATTACGTCACAGAAGCGGTTTTAAAGAAATTGTTCATGATAAAGAAATAGCAAAATGGATCGAAAGCGAACATACCAGAGCGGAAATGTTAGCGCAATTTGTAAAACTAGGTTTCGATTCTCAACCAGACGCAGTACAATTATATAATAACAATGGCTTCGTAGTCCTATCTTATATTTTAGAGGATATTGAAGGTAAAACATTCGCAGACGTTTTAACGGAACGTATTATCAAGCCATACCAATTGAAGAATACCTATTATGGTAAAACAATGGGAGCACAAAAAAATGAAGCGATCTCCTATGCGAAAAAAGAAAACTGGGAGTTAAGCTCTACGGTTCATCATTCTATGCCATTAGGTGCTGGAGGCATTGTGTCTACACCGACCGATGTCAATAGGTTTATCAATTTACTTTTCAATACTAAAATTGTTTCTGCCGAAAGCCTGCAGAAGATGTTGCCAACAAAAGATCTTTTTGGTATTGGGCTAATGAACTATACCTTAAATGATGTCGATGCCATAGGGCATACAGGAGGAATCGATGGTTTTCGTTCTTGGGTTGTCTATTTTCCTACGTTAGATGTATCCATTGCTTATAGTACTAATGCGCAAGACATAGCCTTTAAGGATTTAGTAAAAGCAGTGTTTTCGATATATCAAAAAGAAGAGAAGCATGCGCAATTAACCAAAACCATTTTTGAACAGGACAGTTTGCTTTTTGATGCTATTTTTAATAAGCACGATGCCGCATATTTACAAAAAGTACTCTCGCCGGATTTTGAATTTTATCATGATAAAGGTGGTTTAACACATACCACTTCCGAAGAATTCATTAAAGATTTTGAACGTATTTGGAAAAAACAAGAAGCTGGCGAGAAAAACTGGCAACGTCGAGAATTACTAAAAGAAACTTTAGAAGTCAATACATTAAATAATTACGGCGTCTTACAGATGGCCGATCATATATTCTATGAAACAGATGCTAATGGTGTAGAAACATTAATGGATAATGCAAAAATTATCCACCTTTGGAAAGAGACTAACGAAGGTTGGAAACTAACCCGAATAGTTAGTTATGATCATCAACATGTGGATTATAGCAGCTTTGAAATTAATACAGCTTTAGAACAAAAAATTAAAAGCTGGATGGCGACATACCATGTGCCCACTGTAGGGGTAGGACTTATTAACGATAATAAAATCACCTATTCAAAAACTTTTGGGACGCAAAGCAACGGTGAACATGCAAACAATAATACCTTTTTTAAAGTGGCATCAATTACAAAACCTGTAGTGGCCGCTACAGTTTTTAAATTGGTAGATATGGGTTTGTGGGATTTAAATGAACCGCTTTACAACTATTGGATAGATCCAGACATTGCGGATGATCCAAGAACTAAAAAAGTGACGACACAATTGGTGTTAAATATGCAAACAGGGTTTCCTAACTGGAGAAAATCATTAGACCCAAAGCAACTAATATTCTTGTTTGAACCAGGAGAAGGTGTCGAATATTCAGGGGAAGGATTTGAATATTTAAAAGAAAGTATGGAAGCCAAATTCAATACACCTTTAGAAGACATTGTGCAAAAGGTATTATTTGATAAACAAGGCATGACAAATATTCGATTTTTATGGAATGATAAAATTGATGATGGTCGCTATGCCGAAAACTTTGATGCCACAGGAGAAAAATATAAAACTAATAAATATGATAAAGCCATGGCTGCTGGAAACATACTCGCTACCGTAGACGATTACTTAAAGTTTTGTGTACATATATTAAAAGGTGCCGGAATATCAAACACCTTATATTCAGAAATGATTACACCACAATCCTCATTGTTTAGAGATTTAGTAATGTATGGTAATGGTTGGATGTCTGTAAAACTACCAACAGACGAAAAGTTGCTTTATCACGATGGAAGAGATCCAGGTGTGCGTACCATTATTCAGTTATTCCCAGATTCTAAACAAGGAGTAGTAATTTTTACCAATGGCGATGATGGCGACAAACTTTATTACAAATTATTAAAGGAACTTTCACCTAAAACAGAAGCCTTTGTAATCGCCCTTGATGAGGCAAAAAAAATGCACACTGAAGAAATGAAAGCTAAAAATAAAAACTAAACCTGCGAATGTAAACACCGACAGCTAACATCTCATTTGCAAGATCTCACATTGCCTTATAATTGATCTTATAAAATCGTACATGTGGATTGGTTAAAAACAATATTAGAAATGGGCATGCCTAGTTAAGTTCTTGTAAATCCGATTTTTAGTTTCTTGGTTGTATTTAAACCTGTGGTCGGTGGGTATGAGAGTTTGGGTGTATGAGAGAACGTTAAAGCAATTTCGCTACCAAATCAATAGAACGCCCCAAGCTCAAGATGTAATTAATTATAAAAATTCTTTCGCTGCGCTCAGCGTCTCTTTTTTTTGTTTGAGCTCAAATTTGAACGAAAGCTTGGGCAGGATTGCCTGCGGCGATCCTGTAGATGGGGGAAACCAAATGAAAGACTTATTTCGCCAAGCGAAAGTGGTCTTTTTTTGTTGATGACATCTTTTGAGCATGCTCAAGTTGTCATCAACAAAAAAAGACCTCACACTTTCGTGTGAAGTCTTTCTTTTGTCGGGGCGGCAGGATTCGAACCTGCGACCCCCTGTTCCCAAAACAGGTGCGCTAACCGGACTGCGCTACGCCCCGAGCCGAGTGTAACCCTGCCTTCCGGCAGGTAAGTTTGTGTATTGGGGTCGGTTTGGGACCTACCTCCTACAAACTTTGTTCGATCCGTTAAAATTTAGACTTGAGGCCGTCTATAATATAGATTTCCCCAAGTATAAATTCTCTTTGTTCGGTGCGAAGTCTTCATCCACACTCACGCTCAATCTTGTCTACCAACAGCCTGACACACCATAACCGCGGTGAGAGGGGGATTCGAACCCCCGGTACCTGTTTCCAAGTACGCCGGTTTAGCAAACCGGTGGTTTCAGCCACTCACCCACCTCACCTTTATCTTTTCTTCGACTTTTCTCATAAAAATAAAGAACAGATAATGCATTGAAAAGTCGATTCACATGTTCTTTTACATGAGCACTTTATTTTAAAGCGACCGCAAAGATATGCTTTCCTCTATTTTAAGCAAGGTGTTATGAATAAGATTATATTTCTTGACCATTATTTATTGATCTCAAGACGGTGCAATAAGGCCACAACGACCACAGATGCTCAAATAAAAACGAAATAACTGGCCCATTCTAAGGTATTCTATGGCTCAAAATAATCCAGTATCCGTTGAATGTTAACTTATTTTACATTATAAGTTTGGATATGTATAATATATCCATTTTCTTTGGTGAACGTTTTCATCATTAGATCCATATTGGTCAATTATCCACACCTGAGAGTGTAATTGTTGGCCAAAAAGACGGGGGCGATATCTTTCGATATCGCCCTTTTTCGTTCGATCTCCTCAATTTCTTCTTTTGACGGAATATATTTCTACATTTATACCATGTCGCGTCGACCTTATATTCTATCAGAATGCACCTGGGCTGAAATTAAAAACAGAGATATAGAACTGGCTGTCCTCCCATGGGGCGCTTGTGAAGCTCATAACTATCATCTTCCCTATGGCACAGATATTTACGAGGCAGACTTTATAAGTTCTGAAGCCGGCAAAAAGGCTTATCTCGAGGATCAACGATTTATCATCTTGCCTACTATTCCATTTGGAGTCAATACAGGGCAAATGGATATCAAACTGGATATGAATATTTATCCTTCGACGCAGATGGCTATCCTACACGATACGATCGAAGTGCTCCACAATCATGGCATTAACAAGCTTCTCCTGCTAAATAGTCACGGAGGAAATAATTTCAAACCTCTGTTAAGAGAATTGG
>JAJCYJ010000056.1 GCA_029262975.1 Saprospiraceae bacterium | reverse complement strand
ATACTACAATAAGTAATCAAATAATAACACAGTAACATAATGGGAACTATTGCTGATAATCAAGCTATTGCGTTAAAGGAAAAAATAAAAATATTCTTCGCCAATACGATCAAACAGAAAGAATCCACCTTTTGTCCGATTAAAGATATGCTTGCGGCAAGTCTGGATAAGTGGAGTTTATTTGTCATTTATAATCTGGGATACCACAAACTCATGCGATTTAATGCACTTAAATTCCGGATAGACGGGATATCTTCCCGGATGTTGTCTATAACACTAAAGAAATTAGAAAAGAATGGACTTGTTGACAGATTCGTCTATGCTGAAGTTCCACCTCGGGTGGAATACAAATTGACAGATTTCGGAAGTGCTTTTGCTGATAAACTGATCGATATGAGTCAGTGGTATGTCGAGCATTATCAAGATCGGACACAATCCGATTAATATATGCCCAGCTGACTTTAAATGAGCAATTGATTCATTGGATATTATCAATCAAACACTTTGGCCAGATGATCGGCTTCGGGAATTCTGGATCTTGTCAATTTGCTTACCACGATATACGTAATCAGAGAAATAACAAAGGCAGGAATAATCTCATGAATGTCATAGAGCGACTCTATCCGAAGTCTAAATCCAAATCGCCAGACAATATTGACAACCATCCCAATAATCATAGATGAAAGGGCGCCCAGATCTGTGCCCCATTTAAGATAAAGTCCGCCAAATATCGACGGAAAGAAACTGGCCGCAAAGACCGAGCCTGCAAAAGCTGTTAATTCTACAATTCCCGCCATTGGAAATAATGTTAAAATATAAACGAGAATACAGTAGATCAGCATAAACCACTTTGTTCTGCCAATAATTAGTCGCTCTTCCATAGGTTTTATCACATGCCAGATGTCCTTCACAAAGGCAGTCCCGATAATAATAATCACTGATGCAAGTGAAGACATGCCGGCAGCAAAAAGTCCTGAAACACAAATACCACTGACCAGTTTATTATCAAATTTATCGAGCATAAAACCAATGACCTCGTCCGTATTATTGATGAGATAAGATGCTTCCTCCTGTGAGGCCATGGCGTGTACAAGAGCCCCCAAACCCATAACGCAAACAAGCGAAATGCCTAAGAATACGGGCGTCCATATCATCGCAAACTTCATGCTTTTCGCGTTGTCGATAGAATAGAATCGTATGAGATTCTTTGGTTCTGATATCTGCTTCATACCGATGGACATGCCGATACCGAGGATATACATGAAGGAGACTAATAAGCCAAATGATA
The DNA here is from genome assembly GCA_029262975.1 of Saprospiraceae bacterium. Lineage (GTDB taxonomy): Bacteria > Bacteroidota > Bacteroidia > Chitinophagales > Saprospiraceae > JAJRXG01. The sequence goes on along the minus strand of JAJCYJ010000056.1, from coordinate 1,844 downwards.
CAAGGCCGTCATTCATAGGACCACCTTCCTTGGTAGGATGTGTCGTATTAGAAATAGAATCCATGACAGGTTCGATTCCGCCGGCATAAATAAAGGGCAAAGACAGCATCAGAATTGCCACAAAGAACATAATAACTCCCTGTATAGCGTCCGTCCATAACACACTGTACATACCGCCCCAAATCGTATACAAACAAGTAATAAAGATGATTAAAAAAGCACCCCATGCATATGGAATATCGAGCACTGAGGTCATCACATGCGCACACCCTTTTGCAATACCCACCATATACCAAATAGTTGCAAAAATTATTATAACAGCTGAAAGAACACGTATGCCTTTTGCCAGGGGACTCTTATATCTCAAATGAAAATAATCGGGAATCGTAAAGGATCTAAGACGCGCACTTTGTCGACGCATTTTAGGTCCTAAAAGTTGCCAGGATATTACACAGAAAATGGTCCAGATGAATGCCATCCAGGCCCATGACAATCCATATTGAAAAGACTTTCCTGCCTGACCGATATATGTATTTGTACTCGCAGAAGTTGAAAAGAAAGCCAATGAGATCACCCATCCCGGTATAGAACGCTTAGCGATATAATAGCCTTCTACATCCTGTGCCGCTTTCTTTTTGAAATACCAACCTATGTAAATACAGACACCTATATATATAATGATGAGTCCTAAGGTCAGCGAATGCTCCGATAAGTATTGAGAAACTTCTTGCATTTAAAGATCGCTTTCGATTTCCTTACTATCCTCTACTTCAATATTTTGTCGGGCTACCATTAATACATTCAATAGGATTAGCAAGATGATGCCGACATAGGGAAATGCTGTTAGGAAATCCATCTTTAAATTTTAGAACGGGCTCTAAGATAGGATTCCAATTTGTTTTAAGATTGGTGAAATTGATATTCATTTAAGAAATACCTCCCAAATATTGGGTGCAGTTCAGAATTTCGTTTTTCGAGTTGTCATCATTTTTTCTTGAAGCACAAAATGCCGCAAACTCTTATCAATTACCTCCATTTTTACCAAATCCCAGGGTCTCGCGACCCTGGCTATGATCTATCGTCCTTACAGGACTATTTTGCTAGGATATCTTGAAAACCTTCAGTTTGAATAGCCCTGGAGGGGCGACACATTTTAGCCAGGGTCGTCAGACCCTGGTTTCAAAGGATAGAAATATGAGCTCTGTAGGAGCGACAGTTTAGTACAATTTATCTATTTCTCTTAGACACTTTCGAAGAAATTCGGCAACTGTTCATTATCCGGATCGGGTTCGTTCAGAATTTGGTTACTCATGTTATCATCATTGTTAGAAGCACCTCTCCTTCGCTAGCTCTTACAAGATACTTCGGTGATCGAAGATAGCTTTGGCGGGCAAGGAAAAATACGGCCAACTCTTTTCAATTACCTCTTTTTAACCAAGGTATGTTCTTTTTAGCCCTGGAAATAAAGCTTTCACATATATGGTGTCATCCAATCGCGAAGAAATGAATGGCACACCAATTAGGATAACCGATATGCTTAAAGCCTTAAGACAATATTAAATAAAACAGAATATCATCTACTCAGTAAGTCATAATTGCATCATTGTTCTAATATTGTGCGTTTTTTTTTAGTCTTTAATATTCATATCTAATCAAATATCTATGAAAAGCTCCTTGCTTACATGTTCGCTCTACCTCTTTTTTTTACTTGTTGCGTGCAGTCCTCGGCAGACTGATGTGATTAACAGTCCTGTTCATGATGTCCAAACGAACAGTACTTCGATTGCGCAACATGAGATGAATTCTAATGCTTCGAGGAAAATCCCTGTTGATGAAAGACTTCG
>JAJCYJ010000055.1 GCA_029262975.1 Saprospiraceae bacterium | reverse complement strand
AAAAAGTTTAACGCTTTCGAATGTCAACCTGATATCCTTGGTAAATATGCCAAGGTCAGAATATACATTGGCAGTTCCCTCATGAAAGTTGCCTGTACTGAGATATGCATAGGTGCAGTTTCTGCGATTTTCTTTTCTGATTACGAGGGCCATCTTTGCGTGAACTTTGATGCCAGGTATACTGTAATGGACTATAACTCCGGCATTTTTTAATTTTTCTCCCCATGCGATATTTGCTATCTCGTCAAATCTTGCCTTAATTTCAATGAAGGCAGAAACTTGTTTTCCCATTCGTGCGGCCTTAATCAAAGCCTCCATAATCCGGCTTTTAGACGCAACACGATATTGTACAATTTTAATATGAGTTACATCTGGATCTGCCGCTGCCTCTTCAAAAAAGCGCACGACAGACTCATAGGAGTGATAAGGAGGATGAACCAGGTGATCTCTTTCAGAAATAGCCGCGAATATATTTTCACATTTCTCAAGGACGTCTATTGGTACTGGAGACAAAGATGATTCCCGTAAGTGTTTTTTTCCAAAATTGGGAAAGGAGAAGAAGTCGGCATTATTGTGATATCTCCCTTCTGGAAGAAGGTCATACTTTGTCAAATCAAATACTTCCATTAAGAATTTCAGCATGTCCTCTCCCATTTTTCGATCATATACTAATCTGGAGGCAGGGCCAATGTCCCTTTTAGCAAGACTCTTTCTTATTTTCTCCAACAAATCACCCTCATATTCATCATCTATATATAATTCAGCATCCCGGGTCAGTTTTATCGAATACGATTGTTCAATATCGTAGCCAGGAAATAACCAGGAAATACTGTGACGTACAATATCGTCTAACAGGATCAGATAGTGTAGGTCAGTATTTTCAGAAGGGAGTTCGACAAACCTGCCCACGTGGTCAGACGGAACCTTTACTAGTGCATATTGATTTTTACCGGTCTTTCGATCGGTGAGATGAAGAGCCAGATAGAGTGAACCATTATTGAGAAAAGGCTTAATCTTATCCTCTATCAGGAGAACCGGCTGTACAAAAGGAAGCAATTTCTGCTCAAAAAAATCTTCTACATATATCTTTTGTTCATCAGTCAATTCCAGACGTCTGATAATATGGATCCCATTTGTTTTTAACTCAGGCACTATCTCTTTAAAAAATATGTCGCTGAATTCGAGCTGTTGTTGATTGACCTTTTCAAGTAATTCTGTGAGTAAAGATCCCGGGTCAAAATCGAGTGTCTTCCGTGTCTTTTTCCCGGTTCTGAGAAGATTCCTGTGGTTAGCTATCCTTACTCTGAAAAATTCATCCAGGTTAGAAGAATAAATCGCTAAAAATTTCAACCTGTCAAACAATGGTACAGTGGGATCCTTGGATTCCTGCAGCACCCTGTAGTTAAAATCAAGCCAACTGATGTCTCTTTGAATTAATTGTTCTTGTTGGGTCATAAATACTTAGACGTTATGGTCGATCTACAAATAAAGAAATAAAAACGCCGAAATAACCAAGTTGGTCAAATCAAAATAATTGAAGGACCAAAACATAAGGCACACTACTGAGCAAAATATTACATTCGCGTTCAATTAAATTGTGCAATTATGATTCGGAGAAAAATAGCAGCAGCTAACTGGAAAATGAATACCAACCTTCAGGAAGGAATAGACTTATATAAAAAGCTTTGTGGCCTTACTCTGGCGGATGATGTAGATATCGTGATTTGTGCGCCTGCGACACATTTGTATGCTCTGTCACAGATTGCAGGTCCTGAACAGGTAGTTCTCGGTGCTCAAAATATGAGTAATGAAGAAAGTGGCGCATTTACAGGTGAAGTAAGTGGGCGAATGCTTACCTCAATTGGTGTCACTTATGTCGTTATTGGTCATTCAGAAAGACGTGCTTATTTTGCAGAGTCCGACGAATTATTGGGATTGAAGTTAAAAACTGCTTTTAGTCACAATCTCGTACCCATATTCTGCTGTGGTGAAGCACTCGATATCCGTAAAAACGGCACACATGTATCCCATGTAATCAGTCAAATCAAAGGATCCTTTAAAAATCTTAGTCCTGACGAAGTTGAGAAAATTGTAATTGCATACGAACCAATTTGGGCTATTGGAACGGGCGAAACAGCTTCTCCTGAACAAGCACAGGAAATGCATTCCGAAATCAGAAAGCATCTTACCGAAGCATATGGTTCGACCATTTCTAATGTTGTCCCCATCTTGTATGGTGGCTCAGTAAAACCGGCAAATGCTCGGGAAATTTTCAGCAAGCCTGATGTAGATGGAGGTCTCGTAGGTGGAGCAAGCCTGAATGCGGATAGCTTTTCAGCTATTATTAACTCATTCAATTAGAGTTACTTAGGGGTGTCTTAGTGAAGAAGTAATTGATAACAATTAAGATGGGTTGAATAACTCAGAAACTGCCTCTTTCCTATATTCAAATATCTCGTCAAGTTGTTTTGCGACAAATAATTTGCGAGCTATAGAACCAACGACGCCCATGGGTAGCGAATAATGTACAATATCCTTCATTAGCACACCATCAGCTACCTTGTGAAAGTGATGTTGAGGATGCCAAAGTTTATAAGGTCCTACCCTTTGCTCATCAATAAAATACAAATGATCTTGCACATGGGTAATCTCTGTTGTCCATCTGACCGTTGTTCCTGCGAAAGGTTTAACTGTGTAGGATATAATTTGTCCTGGATATATATTGGATAATTCAGCCACTGATGATCGAACCTGAAAATCCATCTAATCCGGAGTAATGACTGCCAGGTTTGATGGCTTGGAAAAAAATCTCCAGGCTTCTTCCAGTGTAATGGGCAATTTTTGTTCAAAAATGAGTTTTCCCGGATACTTAAACATGTGTTATTGAATTAGACGCTGTCCAACAGTGCGGCCGTCTGTATGTTCAATACAATGCCGCTTACATCAGGTGCTCGCTCTTCTCAATCCCAATTAAAGTGCTTGCCTTTCAGGCACAGAAGAGTCGTAAAGGAAAACTTCACGAAGGCGCAAAAACGGGCAAAAAGGTTGTGGTATTTGTGTTGTGAACGAAAAAGAGGGAAAGTATCATTATTGAGCATGCAAATACATTGCATCAGGTCGTTGATGTTAGTATTATCTAAACCAAACCAATACCATGGAAACAATTGAAATGAACCTGTTAGGGCTTTTATTGTCTTCTCTGCTTTCTGCTTTATTTGTCTACACTTTCTTCAGATTTAAGACAAAATCTCTTTCCTTTTCACTATCAAATATGCGTCTTCTCAATGAAGCTCAGCAGTTGGAGTTACGCAAGGAAAAGCAAAAAAAGGATCACTATCAATCAGAATTAATAGCAGTTGAAAAGGAAAATATTCAGTTAACAACAGAGTTGAAAAATACAAAGCAACGTCTTCATGAAGAACTTGAAAATGAACAAAAACATGCTCAGAGATTTGAGAATATTGCGCATCGTGTATTAAAGACCCAAGCTATATCTCTTAATGAATACCAGTCCCGAAGTATGAAGGAAATACTAAATCCTTTACAAGATCAAATCAAACACTTTGAATCTAAAATAGATTTGACTAACAAGGAATCAATAGCGCGACACAGTAGTTTGAAAGAGCAAATAGTGCATCTGAGTATTCAGAGCGGGAAAGTAGCTCAAGACGCAAATAATCTTGCAAAA
>JAJCYJ010000054.1 GCA_029262975.1 Saprospiraceae bacterium | reverse complement strand
GGCTATCAATATGCAACACCTACGGCGTTGTTTTTGTGTACTATTGAATCGTGCCCGTTTTATAAAATGTAGTGGTAGTTCTAAAGGACTTACGAAGACCTAAATGCATGGGGTTCCTCCACAGGCGGACAGGTGCAACCCTGCGAGTCATTTATTTCAATTAGATCCAAGGACAAATTATACTCCTCCATGGGGTTCCTCCTAGGGTGTAGAGGTGCAAATCTGCGAGTTCATTGGAATAACGAAGGGGCCATGGGTTTTAACCCATTGGATAGAACAAAAAATCGGATTAAAACTCCCTGGACTAAATTATCACGCCATAGGGTTCCTCAAAAGGTGGACAGATGCAACCCGAAAATTTCAATTAATGGAGACACATACTGTAGTTCAATTCGAATGTCTATAGTTGCACTCTCTCAGTTCTTAAGACATATTTCTTTTTAATCCAATTAATACTGAAATACAAATAGTCAACATTGCCACCGATAGTGTTATGAGTAAAAACATGACGATACCTTCTATCATTGGACTGCCTTCCTGGCCCTGTGCTGCAACCGTTAAATCCTTACCTGCATTAAATATCGCTGCCAGTAAGATCCCAGCCCAATTTGCAAAAGTGCCAAAGATCGCCAACCAAAATGTAATTTTTAACCATCGGACTGAAAGATTGACCCTATTCCAAATAAGACCCAATAAGACCAGGAACATACCATTCATAATGCCTTCAAGATGACTCGAAAGACCCATCCTGGGATTTGCCATCATTGGAATAAACAGACCTACAATAAGTCCTAACATGAACAACAATACACCGTAAAAGATGAGCTTGTCAGCTTGGTATTTTTTTAATTGTGCTGTATCCATTTTGATTAAATTAATTACCTTCTAAATACTCCTTGAGGCTTTTCTGTATAAAGTACGTCCATCCTACAACTCCACTTTCTCTTTTAAATTCCGGGATATCCTGGTCAAAAGTCTCTGTTCCTATATGCGTTAATGTCAAAAGAGTTCCTTCACTCATTTCGACTAGTTCGAAAGTCACTTTTGCCTCACCGACATAACCCTCATATCTCCAATCGTATACGATCTTCTTATCGGATATGACTTCTGTCAACTTCCACAAATGGTTAAAATCTCGGCCATTTACATGTATATTAAAGCTAGTCTCAAATCCCTCCTCAGGCACAAACGATTCAATCTGTGGGAAAAACCAATTCTTCATTTCCCGAGGATCCGTAATTGCATTCCAGACCAGGTCAATTGATAGATTAAAGAACTGCTCTATTATTATAGGATTAGCGTCCATTGATTAAAGAATATATTCGAATCGACCGTTTTCATAAATGCTTAAAGTTAATAAATTTATGACTCTAATAAGCTCTTAAATAGGTTCGATGTGCAATTAAAAACCACGGTGTGTGCTCGATATAGGAATTGAATTATTCTGTATGAAGGGACCAAACAAATTGAGCACATTATTTCCTGTAAATCAAAAGGAGCCAAATCAAAAATACGAAAAGTAAGATGCCACAATGTCTACTAATTTAACTCCCAGAGTAATTCGAGCTCTCCCTGGACTATTAGATAATCTTTTGACAGGTCTATACAGGTTGTATGAATCGAGACGTCTGAATTTTTGGCCCCAATTCTAAAAATGTCGAAAAATCGATGTTTTAAAGAGAGTCGAAAAATCCCGATTCGTGCTTCTAATTGACCGATTCGTCTATTTTTTATCCAATCCATTCACGCCTAATACGCTCAATTAAACATAATTGGTATCTTTCTAAAGTGAAAGAATATATTGACTGAATAGCATCTATCAATTTTAATATTACACGGCAAACTCAACATACGATCCCAATGGTGATCAAGTTGCCTTTATAAAACTTTTCCAATGTTTAATAATTTTCTCAAACTAACATTTCGCAATTTGATGAAAAACAAATTATTTGTTTTTATCAATATTGTGGGACTCGGAATTTCTTTGGCATGCTGTATTGTAGCTTTCCTCAATTGGGATTATAATAATAAGTTCGATACATATCATACTGATAGCGTTGATGTATATCGTGTAAATTTCGTCAGAATAACAAATGGCAGACCAGTCAAAAACGGTAGTTGTCCGTTGCCTTTGGGAGCACAAATAAAAACTTCCTTTTCAAATGTAGATCAGGTCATTCGGTATAATCCCGTAGGAGGAAATTTTCGTATTAATAATGAAATGTTCAGCACCGATGTAGCTGCTGTTGATCCAGAATTTTTCGACTCTTTTAAATTCCCAATGATAGCCGGAACTGCAGAAAGTATTCAAGATAAGCAATCTATAGTCATCAGTGAAAAATTGAAAGAAAAACACTTCCCGGATGACGGTAACATCATAGGTCAAACCCTAACATATATTAATGGCGATAAAAGGATCGAATATAAGATTGGAGGCGTATTTGCAGAACCACCAAAAAATAACAGTTTCTACTCTGAAGCCTTTATTCAATACGACAATGCATTGGACATAAATACATGGAATAAAGACAACTGGGCCATCTTCAATAATACTTTTGTCAAGATTAAAAATCCTGCAGAAGTACCAAATGTTACACGACAACTACAAGATTATGTAGCGGTTCAAAATGCTGCAAAGAAAGACTATATGGTAGCCGAATATTACCTGGATCCATTTCAGGGCATGGCTGTTCGCGCCGAGCGTGAAGACGTTTGGAACCATTGGTTTAATAGCAGTCTTCCATCTGCTGCTGCGTTTGCTCCAATTATAATGGCCATATTAATTCTTCTGATCGCTTGTTTTAACTTTACAAATACTTCGATAGCCATTGCCAATAGAAGAATTAAAGAAATCGGAATTAGAAAAGTTTTAGGATCCAGTCGGAGACAATTGATATTTCAATTTATGGGTGAAAATATAATGCTGGTCATAATGGCATTAATTGTAGGGCTTATTTTATCAGCCTTTTTAGTTCCGGCATACAGTGCCATGTGGCCCTTTCTAGAAATTCATCTCGATCTGATTGAAAATATAGATTTATTAGGTTTTCTGGCACTCCTGCTTCTATTTACTGCTGTGCTAGCCGGAAGTTATCCTGCATTTTTTATTAGTAGTTTTCAACCTACAACCATACTGAGAGGGACTGTCAAATTTAGTGGCACGAATAAGCTAACGAGAATATTGCTGACTTTGCAATATTCAATTTCACTAATCGCGATTATTTCCGGATTTGTATTTAGTCAAAATGCAAATTACCAGGAGAATTACGACATGGGTTTTGATGTGGAGCGCATTGCCTTTGCCTATGTAAGCGATGAGCAGGGCTTTACCAAGCTACGTAATGAATTAGATGGATATGATATCATCAAGGAAATGGCGGGATCCAGACACAGCATTGGTTCTTCATGGTATACTGATCCTATAAAAAACAAGGGAGCTGAATTGGACGTAAGTATTTTTGATGTTGGACCCGGTTATATTTCAACTGTCGGTGCTACCCTGGTCGAAGGCCGTGATTTTATGGAAAATAGTCAGTCAGATGTGGCGGGTTCGGTGATAATTAATGGCCAACTTGCCAGGGAGATGGGTTGGCCCAATCCAATAGGAGAGCGCATAACACTGAGTGATACCATTTCACTTTCGGTAGTAGGCGTCGTCAAGGATATATATTTTGATGGGGGACTTTGGGATCCACTCGAACCGATGCTTTTACGAGCTGCCGATAAATCTAGATATCGATACCTAACAGTCAAAACAGATTCAGAAAACTTATTGGAAGCTAAGGCACTTATGGACGAGAAATGGGCAGTTGTCTTCCCTGATGAACTATCGAATGTGGGTTTCATGGATGAGGAAAAGGCCAACTCCTTACTTGTCAATACCAATATCAAAATCCTGTTTATATTCCTTGGAATCGTCGCTGCTCTACTATCTGTAATAGGCTTATTCAGTATGGTGTCTCTCAATCTTGTAAAAAAGATGAAAGAGATAGCGGTGCGAAAAGTATTCGGCGCTTCCATTCAAAATATCACCTTAGGTGTCAGCAAGGAATTTATAATTATACTTTCGATTGCATCTGCATTGGGTTCACTTGGCGGCTATTTTCTAACAGATATGCTCATGGGAAGTATTTGGACCTATTATGTGCCTTTGCATTTCTTGCCATTCATACTTTCGATTACAATATTGATCATTGCGAGTGGTATAACAGTAAGTGGAAAGGTACTCAAAGCGGCTTCAAGTAATCCGGCTAAGATACTTCGGGATAATTGATGAACGACCGAATGACAGAATTGATAATTGATAATTGATAATTGAAAATTGAAAATTGAAAATTGAAAATTGAAAATTGAAAATTGAAAATTGAAAATTCGCATAAGGAAAGTTGTTCGTTGATTGTTGTTCGTTGTTTGTTCGTTTAAATAATTATAGAACTGCAGAATCACTGCGAGTGGATTTCCCTTATAAGTTTAATGGGTTTTATACGTTTAATAAGTTATATAACTTTAGTCGATTTATCGTGCTTAAGTGCTTATGTTCTTAAGTGTCTTGAATGTCGTAAAAAGAATAACCTGTTGCACCGTTAATGTCCTCCTTTTAAAGGAGGTGGCCGCAGGCCGGAGGATTTGCTCCTGCTTGCAGCTCTCTTTTTGAATTGGACTTTTGTTTAGTACTGCATCATACACGGGCTCACGCCTTCACAATGAAAAATTGAAAATTAAGCAACCCTTGGATTCACCCTCTCTATATCCAAAAACAATCTATAGAATCAGTTATCATATGAAAAAGTAGGCCGACAGCTAGAATCCGCAGTTTAGGAAAATAAGCCATTACTAAATAGACAATCATCGCATAGTAAGTATGCAACGGATGAAAGTTTATACTGCACCTCTCCGCAACAAAAATATCTGGATATGCCAGTAAATGATCCAAATCAACAAGTACTGTGGCAATCATAATCAACCAGGCCTTTTTCCAATTATTTCTAAAAAAAACAAATGCGATAATTCCTGGAACAATAAAGTGCAATCCATAGTGAATTATAAAACGAATAATCTGAAACCAATCCATGCTTAATTCGGTAATTTAAATTATATCGGTCAATAATGAAGTATAGGATAAAAACAGTTATAATAAAGCAACAGGTAATGCTCTGAATAATGGTTTACATATTGTGTATAACTATTTCAGAACAAGTCACTATAAATTCAAATGTTATTTTAATCTATAACACTTTCTCTATCTCATGAATCTGAAGGCTTTGTTCAAAAGTATTGAAAGCATTCATATTTTGTTTTTGACGTACTGATGTCTGTTGTTTCATTATAGTAATCGTATGTCCATCGACATCAAAAACATGGATTATACCATCAAAACTGATTCCTAAAAGATCAAAGGAAAAAGATGTAGCAATTGTAGACCATTTACTAAATACAGACTGCTCATATCCTTCAAATATCAAATTGCTGTGGTCATAAATTGCATTCCCTTGTAGTTCTTTCTGAAATTTGGACAAAGCCGCATGGTTATCTGTTAGCGTATTAAACCGTGTCAGTGTAACTAAACCATCTGGGCTAACGCCTCGTTCACTAAGAGCGATCATATAGCTTTTATCTTCGAAATTCAATTCCTTTCCGATTTTCCAATTAGCCGGGATCGTAAAAGTTAAGCCAAAATTAGAATAAACCTGCTCAGGAGACTTGTTACATGAAAATGCAAAAAAGGAAATTATAAAAAACAAACTGCCCAACTCCTTATACCTGATACTCATGTACGCTATATTTCAGTAAAATCTCAAATCCCCTTAATCCAACCACCATCTACCGGCAATGAGACGCCTGTAATATAACTGGCCCGTTCACTTGCCAGGAATGCTACGGCAGCAGCAAATTCCTCAGGTCTACCGATTCGTCTTAATGGAATTTCTTCTGTAACAGTCAAAAATTTTGGGTTCTTTGCAAACAGATTTTCCAATCTCCTGGTCTGTGTGTATCCCGGCATTACATTATTGACAGTTATATTATGCGGACCAAGTTCGGACGAAAGCGTCTTAACCAATCCTACAACGGAAGCGCGAACAGAATTAGAAAGTACAAGACCTTCAACAGGTTGTTTTACAGCTTGAGAAGTTATGGTTATAATCCTCCCCCACTTTTTATCTTTCATCGCAGGTAACACACCTTTAATCATACCAACAACACTTTCTAACAAGAGTCTGTAAGCTCGTTCCCATGCTTGCATATCGTGCTCTTCAAACATACCGAATGGAGGGCCTCCAGAATTTGTTACCAGGATATCAGCTGCACCCATTTTTAATTTTACTTCAGATAAGATATGATCCCTGCCTTTACCTGATGACACATCACCTATCGCATAGTGAACCGGTACATCACAAATCCCGGAAATTTCTTTTTGTGTGCTAATAAGGTCCATTTCATTTCTTCCACAGATCATGACGGCTACTCCTTCACGAGCCAGTTCCAGGGCTACACTTTTGCCAAGACCTTTACTCGAAGCCATAATTAATGCCTTTCTACCTTTTAACTTTAAATCCATATTATTCTTTTAAATAATTATCTGTTCCATCAAGCCAATCCTCTCTGGGTGGCGCCCATGTATCCGTCTCCTCCACATCACCTATCATAAGTGCTTCATGAGGAAGATGACCTGGAATTACGAGACATTCACCAGCATGCACATCAATGACTTCTTTTTTATCGGCTCCTAACCAGAATCGGATTGTCCCAAAAGTCACTTGTGTAATCTGCTCATGCTCATGACTATGTTGAGGAACTACAAATCCATCTTTGAATTTAATTTTTGCGATCATCAGTTTTTCACCATAGACTAATTTTCTTCTCATCTTTGGATTGACCTCTTCTTCAGGTACATCATTCCAGTTTATTTTTTTCATAATCAATATGATTTAGTAAAAAGGAGTATATCACTCCAACTTCATAATATAAGATAACTTGTCCATTTACAATTGACTCTTCGAGCCATCAGAGACTACGGTCGTCGGTGTAATTTCACCAACAACCGGTCTTCCAGGAAAAACATTTTCGACATTTTTGCCATCCCGGACAACGAAAACCCCATTGACCAAAACAAAAGGTATACCTTCTGAAAATTGTAAACCTTTGAAGTCGGCCTTGTCAATAATCGTCTCAGGATCAAAAATTGTGATGTCCGCATCACTACCCTCCTGGAGTCGACCTTTTTTCTTCATCATTGGACTGACAGCTTCTAATCTTTTCGCCGGCATAATTGTCATTTTCTTAAGTGCATCCATTAAGCCAATAACCTGTTGTTCTCTGACATAACGACCCAATACTCTTGAAAAAGTACCTGCCGTGCGCGGATGAGCACCTGGCGCATAAGGCATACCATCAGAGCCAATCATCGTCCTTTTATCTTTGATACCCGCTACAATCCATTCAGGTTTCATCATGTGGATAATCACTGTACCACCTTTTAATCTGAATTCATTAAAAGTCTCCTCGGTCAACCTTTCACCTGTAGCTTCCCATTGAATATCTCCATAGGAAATACCTAATTTTTCTTGCCATCCTTCATCAAAGATGGCCGTCTCGATGGAGGTAGAAGCAGCGGTATATGGATAGACTTCTGTAGTCACATCGAGGCCTCTTTCTTGAGCAGAGGCTACCATATCAAGTGTCACCTGAATATCTCCCAACGATAGACTATTAGCATGTACGATGTGCAATGGAGCCCCACTGGAAAGCGCATTAGCTATAGCTTCCTGGATACCAGGCATTCCAAATCCTCTTGTATGAGAAAATACAGGAACATTTTGCTCAGCGGCTAACTCATACACCCTGTATATCTCATTATGACTGGCACCAGGATAGTATCCAACCGGAACACCAATCCCTAGAGCTCCATTGCCTAATTCTTCCAGTATAAGTGCCTTCATTCTTTCAATATTCTCATCAGAAAGTGATTGATAGCCGGATCTACCCATATTGAGCATTATTTTCATGAGCTCGGGACTTTCAAATCCTTCTTTGTCTATCGCAATCCTGGCTGCCTGCACAATGTGACTGTATTCCTGCATTGCCATAGCTCTGATACTTCCATGAGGTACAGTTGCACCAAAATTGACGATTGAATTACCAGATTTACTCGCTAACCAATCTTTAAGAAACGGTTTGCCTCCTTCTAATTCAAGCGCTGTCGTAACACCATCCCTTACCTGGTAACGATGTGCCCTATTAGTCATACCGTGCACATGCAGGTCAACAAATCCGGGTGCAACCACTAACCCTGCTACTTCTATAACCTCGGTTCCATTAAGCTCGGAGTCTGATATCTTTACTATTTTATCACCGATAATACCAATATTTCGCTGAGCGTCTAATCCGGATTCAGGATCCATAACACGTCCGCCATTAAGGACTATGTCATAAGTAACAGGTGCTTGACAAGAAATAAAAAATAGAATGGCTACAGCACATAATTTATTCATAGTATGTTTTGTTTTATTAAGAACAGGACTATCCGATTAAAGAATGGGAAGGTAAAATAACTAATTGGAAGCAGCTGACAAAGACTATCTAGTCTATTAGATTTATCAGGTACGCAAATCTAAGAAAGAATTTAGTGACCTATCGACGTGACAATAATTAAGCTTAATCCACAATTTCCAAAATCTCCATCATGAAATGGTTATTAGATTCTGTTATCATTGAGTCATAGATAAAATTTACAAACGTTCTCAATTAATATCACAACAAAATGCTTCAAAGTTTTAAATTTCTCCTTTCCTCATTTATTTTATTTTTATCCATGTCTTTAATAGGACAGGATACAGCCAAACTGAACTATCTTAAAAATTATCAAGATTCTATTCATGCCCGTATTAAAAATATATCCTCAATTAGAGGGAATAACAAAAGAGAACATAACTTATATCTAAATAAAGCCTGGCAAAACTGTGTACTAGTAACACAGAAGGATGAGATCCTTTACTTTAATGGCAGATACAGTGTTCTCGATCATGCAATACAATGGAAAAGATCGGATGACATTGGTGTAATATACCCAGGTCAGATTAAATCAGCGATGGTAGGGGCATATGTATTAGTTCCATTCAAGGTTGGAGAGATAGATGGCGTTCATCGTCCTACATATCTTGAAATACTTTCTGAAGGGTCTCTAAATCTATATCTCCGTCATTATCTTGATTCGAGAATACAGGGAAGCAATAGTCTTACCGCCGGTATCAATGGCACGAAAGAGTACTTCCTGGCTGAAGATTTATATTTTTCAAAAGGTAGAACTCAGGTAAATAAGCTTAAAACTTCTAAAAAGAAAATGGGCCAATTATTTGAAGCGAGGAAAGAGAAAGTTGAAAATTTTATGAAGGAGCATAATCTAAAATACAATTCCAAGGAAGAGTTAATCAGAATATTTGATTTTTATAATGGTCTCGTAAAAAATCAGGATCGTCAGGTTGACACAATCAGTAAATAAGTATTTCAATTTAGACTTGTTAAGATTTTCTTCCAGCCAGCATATTCCTGGGTCGGGTTAACAAATTGTGTATACCTGATTCAGGACTAGTCAGGAAAATCCCCCGCATTCGAAAAGTGGGACCTTAATCGTAAAGCATCCTGTAAGGGCTCAATTCTTAAGTTATTGTCTCAAAATAAATTTGACTCTTTGTAGCATTTCGGCATTGTATCATTTCAGCATTGTAGCATTTCGGCATTGTAACATTTCGATATCGCTCAACCCTCAATCTCCCGCAACACATTTCCTGCCAAGCTCGTAGAATTTACCAAATATCTCCAGGCCCAT